>NZ_VMLP01000031.1:0-735 GCF_013276755.1 Streptococcus sp. 5004
ATGTATCGGGAAGACAGGATTCGAACCTGCGACACCTTGGTCCCAAACCAAGTACTCTACCAAGCTGAGCTACTTCCCGAGTTAAATAGAAAAATGCACCCTAGAGGAGTCGAACCTCTAACCGCCTGATTCGTAGTCAGGTACTCTATCCAGTTGAGCTAAGGGTGCTCATTATATTATGCCGAGGACCGGAATCGAACCGGTACGATCGTTACCAATCGCAGGATTTTAAGTCCTGTGCGTCTGCCAGTTCCGCCACCCCGGCCTCTCTAAGCGAACGACGGGATTCGAACCCGCGACCCCCACCTTGGCAAGGTGGTGTTCTACCACTGAACTACGTTCGCACTATTTTCTTCTATCTAAAAATGCCGGCTACATGACTTGAACACGCGACCCTCTGATTACAAATCAGATGCTCTACCAACTGAGCTAAGCCGGCTCATTTATTATATCTTAATGCGGGTTAAGGGACTTGAACCCCCACGCCGTTAAGCGCCAGATCCTAAATCTGGTGCGTCTGCCAATTCCGCCAAACCCGCAGATATGACCCGTACTGGGCTCGAACCAGTGACCCATTGATTAAAAGTCAATTGCTCTACCAACTGAGCTAACGAGTCTAAAATAACTTGCGTTATCTTAAACGGTCCCGACGGGAATCGAACCCGCGATCTTCGCCGTGACAGGGCGACGTGATAACCGCTACACTACGGGACCTTTGGGAGTTAACGGGATCGA
>NZ_VMLP01000032.1:0-1014 GCF_013276755.1 Streptococcus sp. 5004
ATCTGAAAGCGTTTCAGATTAAGTTCCGCTATGGTGGAAGTTAGTGTGAGACGTTTGAATGCGGTTAAAGATTAGTTTTTAGAACTTATGTTGGAGTAATGTAGAAGACTGACAGACGTCTTCTGCAGGTATTTTAGAAATGCCGAGAAGCTTAGGAATCTCTTCTCCATAGGTAAATGCAAAGAGCTCATAGGCTGACTTTCCATTCAAAGCAGCACGTTTGACGCTGTTGACATGCGAACAAACGAGATTGATATCCTCTTGAGTTAAGTTGTCAAAAGAAGTTCCTTTAGGTAGAATATCGCGAATCAGCGTGTGATTTTTCTCAATTCTCCCTTTCTGGTCAGAGCGATTAGGGTTACAAAAGAAGAGTTTACTCTCTCCTCGCACATCCATTTCGATATCATCGACCCTGGCAAACTCTCCTCCATTATCGGTAAGAATGACAGGAAAGAGTTGGAAGAAATCTTTGTCAGCTTGGTGAAGAGTGTTCTTGATGTCATAGAGGTGTTTGGTAACCTCAAGGGCAGTTTTATTATCCAGCAGTCTAGCGAAGATAAAGTTACAGAAAGATAGATTGAAGGTGAGTAGGACTTTACCTCCCATTCTGCCCATAACTGTATCCATTTCCAACCAAGAGTCTAGTTGCTTAAGAGCTAAATAATTTAGGAAATCCTCATAGGAGCGGCCTTTCTTAGCTTCTTTAGGGATGGAAGGTAGCTTACTTTTCCGTCTTTCTTTGAATTTAACGGCTCTGGTTAGGTCAATAGGAGCGATAGATAGGTATCCTTTTCGGATGTGTCGATAGACAGTTGAGGAGCTGACATCGAGGTTGTGAGTTTTGAGGATATGATAGATGTGTTGTCCCTTTTTAACACCATCAGAAATGACTTTGTCCATTTCCCAGAAGGTCTTGGAATTGAGGGGAGTTCCTTCACGAGATTCAACAAGAGTTTGTTCGTACTGTTTTTGAGCTTGTTTAGCGAGGTATAAAATCTTCTTATAGCCACAATT
>NZ_VMLP01000033.1:0-588 GCF_013276755.1 Streptococcus sp. 5004
TGTCAACACTTTTTTGAAATTTTTTTAAAACTTTTTTCATCAAGTGTTTCAACTGCAACATACCATAGTCCGTACGGGATTCGAACCCGTGTTACCGCCGTGAAAAGGCGGTGTCTTAACCCCTTGACCAACGGACCAGAGTTGTTATTTTCAACTCTTACTATTATACAGGCTTTTTCTGACTTGTCAACTACTTTTTTAAACTTTTTTTACTTTTTTGCATGACGGTAACTTCTCAAAGTAACTTCCACTCGCCTGACCAAAGTGGAAATTAGTCTAAAACGGATTTTTATGGTGGAATTAAGTGTGAGACGTTTGAGTTAGAAATGAGGTCTACTATGACAAAACATAAACATCTTACCCTTTCCGACCGTAATGATATCCAATTAGGTTTAGAGCGCGGTGAAACATTCAAAGCTATTGGACAATCCATTCTAAAAGACCCAACTACTGTTTCCAAAGAGGTCAAACGAAACAGACAAGTCCGAGAGTCTACAGACCATAACCTTCCTTGTCCTTTACTAGACAAAGCTACCTTTGTCTGTAACGGCTGCCCTAAAAAAAGACAAAATTGTGGCTATAAGAAGA
>NZ_VMLP01000034.1:0-24412 GCF_013276755.1 Streptococcus sp. 5004
CTCTTAACTTTTTTAGGATAGCATTCTCCGCTCTCAGGTACTCATTTTCTGCTTGAAGACGTTCTAATTCTGTCCTCTCTTCAGGTTTCTTTTTTGGCTTACGTCCCATTTTAGGTACTCTCCCTCTTGTTTTCTCAACAATAGTATACCCGTTTTTCCTGTATTGTGCTAGCCAATTAAGAAGTATCGTACGACTTGGGAGGCCGTATTCAAGAGAAACTCTATCTTTAGTCCAGCCTTCATGTATGACTTTATGAATCATTTCTTGTTTTAAATCAGGAGAATAGTAACGATTTTTTCCTTTTTTGACGAACTCTATTCCGTAACGATCAATCAATTTAATCATGTACCTAATATTAGAATTGTTTATCCCAAATTTATTTGAAAGCTTCTCTAAGCTATATCCTTGTTTTCTAAGTTCATAGATCTGAACTTTATCATCATAAGTTAATTTCATAATAAAATACCCCAAAAGTTAGATTTTTTCTATCTAACTTTTGGGGTGCAGTTCAAAAAAACTTGATACTATGCGTTTTGTTGTGGGGGACTTACTTCATTTTTTCCTGCAATTGAGTTTTTTCCAAGTCTCACTCAATACTTTGTATAATTGCCCTTAATCAGTTTTTGCGATAAGCTTTAATACTGTGACTATACCACTCTTGCATTTCCTTTGATGGTGGTGTCATATAATCCCCATACATCTGAGTTAAAAATTGGTCATATTTTTTTGGAACTGGTAACATACGGCCCTCAAACTCAGTTAAAATCAGTTCTTTAAAGGTATCAACTGGGAAGATTTCTTTCATTCCTTCTTTACCAATACCAACTCCTCCCTCATATTGAGGAGTGTTGGTTGTAGCATTTTTGACTAGCTGATCAATTTTCTTGTAGAAGTAACGAGGATTGACAAATCGGAGAGCGTACCAGCTACATAATCTAAGAAAATCTTTTAATTTGCTATCACCGTGAACTGCGCGTGATTTTTTGATATAAGCTAGTTGACGAAGGGCTACATACTTATAACTCTTGTCTACAATGCTCAAGTCTGTAAAGCGATCAATTGGGAAGACATCGATAAAGAGACTGGTGTCATGACGCTTGTACTTAACATGGTCTTCGATAACAGTAGAAGTATCCAAAATCGATGCGAAATTATGGAAGTACCAAGAAGAAGTGTCGTAGGAGAGAACCTTATAGCGAGGGTGATTTTCTTCTTCAATAATCTTCAGTAAACGCTCATAATCCTCACGATAAAGGGAAATATCAATATCATCATCCCAAGGAATCATACCTTTGTGGCGGATGGCTCCAAGCATGGTTCCATAACTGAGAAAATAAGGAATATCATGTTTCTTACAAGTCTCATCAATATAGTCTAGCAGGGCTAGTTGAATTTCTTTAATTTCTTTTTTTTCTAAATACTGCATCCTAATCCTCCAATTTATAAGCGTGAAATTCATGACTGTAGAAGCGTTTTTCTTCTGGTGGTAGGGTCATATAATCTCCATAAAATTGTGTCAAAATAGTATCAAATTTTTCAGGTGCTGGAAGGCTTAAATTTTCAAAGGGTAAATCAATTGTTTTATCAAAGGTACCACTTGGGAAGACTTCCTTTTCCTTAAATTTAGAAGGGATAAAAGCCATATACTGCCCATTATCACGACTATATTTTTGAATTTCTTTCTCGATTTTATTTGCGAAATAACGAGGAGAAACCGGTCGAAGGAGTAACCAGAAGGCTGTTCGTATCCAATCTTTTAAGAGGCTATCTTTATAGACAATATTTTTATGTTTACTGAAAGACAGTAGTTTGAAGCTTTCCAGTTTGTAACAAGTATCAATGACCTTAGGATCATCAAAGCAATCCATAGGGAAAATATCGATAAAGACACCAGACTCATAGGTTTTTGTATTTCGAGTATCAATAATTTTAGTTGTACTGTCGGTTATTTTGATAAAGTTATTAAAGTAGTTCTTATCAGTTTCTAAGGATAGGAGCTTATACTTACTTTTTTCCTTTTGAAAGATGTTAATAAATCGTTGGTAGTCTTCTCGAGGCATGGATAAATCAATATCGTCGTCCCAAGGGATAAAGCCTTGATGTCGAACTGCCCCAATCAGAGTACCGTAGTTAATAATATAGTTGATATTATGCTTTTTACAGAGAGTATCAATATAATCCAAAATTTCTAATTCAATTTGTTTGGCATCTTCAATGGTTAGTTGTTTCATTTTATACTCCTATGATTTTTTGAATTTATTTTTTAAGGCTAGGACATGGTTTAAAAATTCATAGAAAATGCTATCTTTGGTGAAGACAAGTAGACTAATATAAGATATGGCTGATAGCAAGACAATCAAACCAGTATTCATCAAAAATGGCAAATTAATGACCATATCCACAGGATACACGAAATTGATCAGGAAATAGATTCCTACAAAGGAAAGTGAAAAGAGAGAGTATCGAACAGTATAGCTAAAGATATGTCCTAAGTGGATGAGTTGTTTTCTATGGATGAAAATGATATAGAAAACAAGTAGAGAGGCCTCTGATAGCATAGTTGTCAGTAAATAGTATTCAGGAGCCACGATATGGTTGAAAAAGAGGAGACTATTTAAGCCCAAATTGAGTAATCCAGCAAAGACTGTGTAAACTGTGATACGTTTTTCATAACCATTTGTAAAGAGAATTTGGGAACCAAGAATGGTATCTAGTGCCAGGATAATCGTCCGAAAAGCGAAGAGAGAGGTTAAGATACCGCCTCCGATATATTTTTCACTACCGTAAAGTAGGATGGCATTTGGTCCTAAAACCATGAGACCAAAGCTCAGTGGGATGATAAAGAAGTTAAAGATTCGACTGCCTCTGTTAACAAGGGCGACATAGGCTTCCTTATCGCCTTTTCCTAGATAGTAACTGAGACGAGGCACACTCACTCCGATAGCTCCTGTTACAACACCAGCTATAACGGTCACAATTCGTTGAGCCATGGTATAGTAACTAACGTTGACATCAATCCCTGTTTTAACGAGGAAGAGACGATCCAAAAATGTGAAGAGCATATTGGCATTAGCAAAGACCAACATGGCTGTCAGAGGGAGAAAGAGCGGTTTAAAATCACTTAGGTGAATCTTAACAAGCTTAATGTCTCTTTTAATCCAAAAATAACTAATCAGATAGTTAATTAGTGTCGATAAACTCATCACAAGTGTATAGACAACAATATCGTGTTCATTTTTGACAAACAGGAAAATAGAGACCAGCATCAGGATACGGATGAAGGCAGTCTTGTAAAAGAGAAAACTGTAATTTTCCAGAGCTTCATTGACCCACTCGATTGAAAAAATCTGGGCAATGAGTTGAATCCCCATAACAAGGTAGACTTTTTTGACGATTGGATTATCAGTAAAGAAGAGAGGATAAGCTAGGATATAGACAGCAGTGGTCAAAATCGTACAAGCTATGCACAAATAAAAAAGACTGGAGAAGTTTCTATTCAGATCTTTTTTGTTATCCTTGACATTACTGATGGCCCGTAAACCGTAGTTATAGACCCCATAAGTCGCAAAGGGCAAGAAAAATGACAAAATAGTGTCGACAGAGTTGAAGTAACCATAGTCAGTTCGGTCCAAGACACGCGCGACGTAGGTACCAGTTAAGATGGGAAAAATAATATTTAAGACACGAATTCCCATATAAGATAGAGCATTTAATTTTATACTTTTCATTCAATTTACCTCGTTTTTCATTATATCATAAAGTCAGCTAATAAGAAATGAAGGGCAGTAATACTCTTCGAAAATCAAATTCAAACCACGTCAGCGTTGCCTTACCGTACTCAAGTACAGCTTACGGCTAGCTTCCTAGTTTGCTTTTTGACTTTCATTGAGTATAAGTCAAGTAATCACTTTGAAGTTTCAAAGCTTACTTTTAAGTTTTCTTTAAGAAAACTATATTATTCTGAAGAACTCTAAAATTTCACAGCCATTTATTAGCAATGACTACAGAATTCCTGGTCATTACTAGAAATGGACTAGTTTCTTTGAATAATAGAACTCCTTAATCCTTCTATTCTAGAACGGGAGGGCCGGTATTTCTTTCATGATAGGACTAGATTGTGGTATAATAGAGAGAATAAGTTTTTTTAGTAAGACAAAGGAGAAAATAGATGATTTATGCAGGAATTCTTGCTGGTGGAACTGGCACACGCATGGGAATCAGTAACTTGCCAAAACAATTTTTAGAGCTAGGTGATCGACCTATTTTGATTCATACAATTGAAAAATTTGTCTTGGAACCAAGTATTGAAAAAATTGTAGTTGGGGTTCATGGAGACTGGGTTTCTCATGCAGAAGATCTTGTAGATAAATATCTTCCTCTTCATAAGGATCGTATCATCATTACAAAGGGTGGTGCTGACCGTAATACGAGTATTGAGAAAATCATTGAAGCTATTGATGCTTATCGTCCGCTTACTCCAGAGGACATTGTTGTTACCCACGATTCTGTTCGTCCATTTATTACACTTCGCATGATTCAGGACAATATCCAACTTGCCCAAAATCATGACGCAGTGGACACAGTGGTAGAAGCGGTTGATACTATCGTTGAAAGTACCAATGGTCAATTCATTACAGATATTCCAAATCGTGCTCACCTTTATCAAGGACAAACACCTCAAACATTCCGTTGCAAGGACTTCATGGACCTTTACGGTTCTCTCTCTGCTGAAGAGAAGGAAATCTTGACAGATGCATGTAAAATCTTTGTGATCAAAGGAAAAGATGTGGCCTTGGCTAAGGGCGAATACTCAAACCTAAAAATCACAACAGTAACAGATTTGAAGATTGCAAAAAGTATGATTGAGAAAGACTAGTAAAATGATTAATCAAATTTATCAACTAACTAAGCCTAAGTTTATCAATGTCAAATATCAGGAAGAGGCTATTGACCAAGAGAATCATATCCTCATCCGCCCTAACTATATGGCTGTCTGTCATGCGGATCAGCGTTACTACCAGGGAAAACGTGACCCCAAGATTTTGAATAAAAAGCTTCCAATGGCAATGATTCACGAGTCATGTGGAACCATCATTTCTGACCCGACGGGAACCTATGAGGTTGGGCAAAAAGTTGTCATGATTCCCAATCAGCCTTCTATGCAGAGCGATGAAGAATTCTATGAGAACTACATGACAGGGACCCATTTCTTGTCTAGTGGTTTTGATGGCTTTATGAGAGAGTTTGTTTCTCTCCCTAAAGATCGTGTGGTGGCTTATGATGCTATCGAAGATACGGTTGCAGCCATTACAGAGTTTGTCAGTGTTGGCATGCATGCCATGAATCGTCTATTGACCCTTGCTCATAGCAAGCGGGACCGAATCGCCGTTATCGGAGATGGAAGTTTAGCTTTTGTAGTTGCTAATATTATAAATTATACTTTGCCAGAAGCAGAGATTGTGGTTATTGGTCGTCATTGGGAAAAGTTGGAACTTTTCTCATTTGCCAAAGAATGCTATATTACGGATAATATTCCTGAAGATTTGGCCTTTGACCATGCTTTTGAGTGTTGTGGTGGTAATGGTACTGGACCGGCTATAAATGACCTGATTCGCTACATTCGTCCTCAGGGAACGATTCTCATGATGGGCGTTAGCGAGTATAAAGTCAATCTCAATACACGCGATGCCTTAGAAAAAGGCTTGCTCTTGGTTGGTTCCTCTCGTTCTGGTCGCATTGATTTTGAAAATGCTATCCAAATGATGGAAGTCAAGAAATTTGCCAATCGTCTTAAAAATATCCTTTATTTAGAAGAACCTGTAAGAGAAATTAAAGATATTCACCGTGTCTTTGCGACCGATTTAAACACAGCCTTTAAAACCGTGTTTAAGTGGGAAGTATAAGTGCTGGAGGTTAATTGTGGAGAAAATCATTAAAGAAAAAATTTCTTCCCTACTTAGTCAAGAAGAGGAAGTCCTCAGTGTTGAACAACTGGGGGGAATGACCAATCAAAACTATTTGGCCAAAACAACAAATAAGCAATACATTGTTAAATTCTTTGGTAAAGGGACAGAAAAACTGATCAATCGTCAAGATGAAAAGTACAATCTTGAACTACTTAAAGATTTAGACCTAGATGTAAAAAATTATCTTTTTGATATTGAAGCTGGTATCAAAGTAAATGAGTATATCGAATCTGCTATTACGCTTGATTCAAGGTCAATCAAGACCAAATTTGATAAAATTGCTCCAATATTACAAACTATTCATGCTTCTGGCAAGGAATTAAGAGGAGAATTTGCTCCTTTTGAAGAAATCAAAAAATACGAATCTTTGATTGAGGAAAAAATCCCTTATGCCAACTATGAAGCGGTTCGAGAAGAAGTCTTCGCCTTAGAGAAAAGACTGGCTGACTTAGGTGTTGACAGAAAATCTTGTCATATCGATTTGGTGCCTGAAAACTTTATCGAATCACCTCAAGGACGACTTTATTTGATTGACTGGGAATATTCATCAATGAATGATCCAATGTGGGATTTGGCAGCCCTCTTTTTAGAGTCTGAATTCACTTCCCAAGAGGAAGAAGCTTTCTTATCTCACTATGAGAGTGACCAAACACCTGTCTCTCGTGAAAAGATTGCCATTCATAAAATTTTACAAGATACTATTTGGAGTCTATGGACTGTCTATAAGGAAGAGCAAGGCGCAGATTTTGGTGACTATGGTGTAAGTCGTTACCAAAGAGCTGTTAAAGGTTTGGCTTATTATGGAGGTTCAGATGAAAAGTAAAAACGGAGTTCCTTTTGGCCTTCTCTCAGGTATTTTCTGGGGTTTAGGTCTAACAATTAGTGCTTACATCTTTTCGATTTTTACAGATTTGTCACCCTTTGTGGTGGCTGCAGCTCATGATTTTTTGAGCATCTTTATCTTACTAGCTTTTCTCTTGGTAAAAGAAGGAAAAGTTCGTCTCTCAATTTTCTTAAACATTCGCAATGTGAGTGTGATCATCGGGGCCTTGCTAGCAGGCCCTATCGGTATGCAGGCCAATCTTTATGCGGTTAAGTATATCGGAAGTTCCTTGGCTTCATCTGTATCGGCTATTTACCCTGCGATTTCAGTTTTATTGGCTTTCTTCTTTTTGAAGCACAAGATTTCGAAAAATACTGTGTTTGGGATTGTCTTGATTATTGCAGGGATTATTGCTCAAACTTATAAGGTTGAACAGGTTAATTCTTTCTACATTGGGATTCTTTGTGCTTTAGTTTGTGCTATTGCATGGGGGAGTGAGAGTGTTCTTAGCTCCTTTGCCATGGAAAGTGAATTGAGTGAAATCGAAGCCCTCTTGATTCGTCAAGTGACTTCATTCTTGTCCTATCTTGTGATTGTGCTCTTCTCTCATCAGTCATTTACTGCAGTAGCCAATGGACAATTGCTAGGTCTTATGATTGTCTTTGCAGCCTTTGATATGATTTCCTACTTGGCTTATTATATCGCTATCAATCGCTTGCAACCAGCCAAGGCTACAGGCTTGAACGTGAGTTATGTAGTTTGGACTGTCTTGTTTGCAGTTGTTTTCTTGGGTGCACCGCTAGATATGCTGACAATTATTACGTCACTTGTCGTCATTGCTGGAGTTTATATTATTATTAAAGAATAAAGGAGATTCGTGTGAAAGCCATTATCTTAGCAGCGGGATTGGGAACTCGCTTGCGTCCTATGACTGAAAATACCCCTAAAGCCTTGGTTCAGGTTAATCAAAAACCTTTGATTGAATACCAAATTGAGTTTCTCAAAGAAAAAGGAATTAATGACATCATCATCATAGTTGGTTACCTTAAAGAACAATTCGATTACTTAAAAGAAAAATATGGAGTTCGCCTCGTTTTTAATGATAAATACGCTGACTACAATAACTTTTACTCTCTCTATCTTGTAAAAGAAGAATTAGCTAACAGTTATGTTATCGATGCCGATAACTATCTCTTTAAAAATATGTTCCGCAATGATTTGACACGTTCGACTTATTTTAGTGTCTATCGTGAAGATTGTACTAACGAATGGTTCTTGGTCTATGGAGATGACTACAAGGTTCAAGACATTATTGTTGATAGCAAGGCTGGTCGTATCCTTAGTGGTGTATCCTTCTGGGATGCTCCAACAGCAGCAAAAATTGTTAGCTTTATTGACAAGGCTTATGCAAGTGGCGAATTTGTTGATCTCTACTGGGACAATATGGTTAAGGATAACATCAAAGAGCTAGATGTCTATGTTGAAGAATTAGAAGGCAATAGCATCTATGAGATCGATAGTGTCCAAGACTATCATAAATTAGAAGAAATTCTTAAAAACGAAAATTAAAGATTCCAACATCTGACTAAAATTGTCGGATGTTTTTTTGATTTTTTACGAATAAATAGATGACTAGAAAAAGAAATGGAGATATTTATGAAAATCACAAACTATGAAATCTATAAGTTAAAAAAATCAGGTTTGAGCAATCAACAGATTTTGAATGTCCTAGAATATGGTGAAAATGTCGATCAAGAACTGTTGTTAGGTGATATTGCAGATATATCAGGTTGCCGTAATCCAGCCGTTTTTATGGAACGTTATTTTCAGATAGACGATGCGCATTTGGAGAAGGAGTTTCAAAAATTTCCATCTTTCTCTATTTTAGATGACTGTTATCCTTGGGATTTGAGTGAAATATACGATGCACCTGTGCTTTTATTTTACAAGGGAAATCTGGACCTCTTGAAATTTCCAAAGGTAGCAGTCGTGGGGAGTCGTGCTTGTAGCAAACAGGGAGCTAAGTCAGTTGAAAAAGTCATTCAGGGATTGGAAAATGAACTGGTTATCGTCAGTGGCTTAGCCAAGGGCATTGACACAGCAGCTCATATGGCAGTTCTTCAGAATAGCGGAAAAACCATTGCAGTGATTGGAACAGGTCTGGATGTGTTTTATCCTAAAGCCAATAAACGCTTGCAAGACTACATCGGCAATGACCATCTGGTTCTCAGTGAATATGGACCTGGCGAACAGCCTCTGAAATTTCATTTTCCTGCCCGTAATCGCATCATTGCTGGACTTTGTCGTGGTGTGATTGTAGCAGAGGCTAAGATGTGCTCAGGTAGCCTTATTACCTGTGAGCGAGCAATGGAAGAAGGGCGCGATGTCTTTGCTATACCTGGTAGCATTTTAGATGGACTATCAGACGGTTGCCATCATTTGATTCAAGAAGGGGCAAAATTAGTCACCAGCGGGCAAGATGTTCTTGCGGAATTTGAATTTTAAAAATGACCTAAGCTAGAATTCTGAGAAAAATCAATTTTTAATAGAAAATGAAGTAAATATCCCCACAATAAAACGCATTTTATCAAGTTTTTCAGCACTTGATATTATGCGTTTTTTCTAAATGAATAAGTGGAGTGGAGGACTTTTCCCATAGGAAGGAAAGCAATTTAGTGTAATTGAGAAAGGAGAGTTGCTTGTGACTAATCTTGGTCAGCTTATTATCAGGGAGCTGTATCGTCTCAAGTATTGCCAGTAAGGAAAAATAAATTCTTCAAAAGTAGAGATTACAAGGGCTTGTCTAAGAAAGAATTCAAAGACCTTGACAGATAAAAATAAAATGGTTATTATAAAAAATGGTCTGAAATTTATGATGATACTCTTAGAAAATCTTTTTACGTCAGCTCAGCTTTGTCTTGTTGTGTTTTGAGGTTGTAGATAAGACTGACGAAGTCAGTTACATATATCTACGGCAAGGTGAAGCTGACGTGGTTTGAAGAGATTTTCGAAGAGTATTAGCGACTAGTTAGCTAGGAAAGGAAGATATTTGTGACAAATAATAAACTGTATTCGTTGGTAGAATTTAGAAATAAAATATATGAAGAATTAGAACTCTCCAGAAGTGATTTAGCGATTTTGCTATGTGCCATGCTTATCGCCTCTATCGGATTAAATATGGATTCGACTCCCGTGATTATTGGAGCCATGTTAATCTCTCCTTTGATGACACCTATTCTGGGGGTGGGGCTCTCTCTAGCTATATTTGATTTTAAATTGTTAAGAAAATCTTTTAAAATATTAGCTATTCAAATTCTTGCCAGTTTAATAGCTTCAACACTTTATTTTTATCTTTCTCCCATTTCGTATGCTAGTTCGGAGATTGTTGCTAGAACCTCTCCGACTATTTGGGATGTTCTCATTGCTTTTGTAGGAGGGATAGCAGGTATTATTGGTGCTAGGAAAAAAGAGACCAATAATATTGTCCCTGGTGTCGCGATTGCAACCGCCTTGATGCCTCCTCTTTGTACGGTAGGTTATGCTATTGCTTCTGCTAATCTAAAATTTATCATAGGCTCCTCTTACCTATTCCTCATCAATTGTAGCTTTATTGTCATTGCGACTTATATAGGTGTCAGGTTGATGATGGTTAAGAAGCACTATTTTAGAGATAATGAAGAAGACTCTAAAATGCGCAGGATTTTGCTTCTAGTTGCTGTTTTGCTGATGATTCCGAGTTTCATCTCTGCAACGACTTTAGTCAGAGAAACATTGAAAAAAGAGTCCCTTAATAAATTTATATCAGAGCAGTTTCAGGGGCATAATATTTTGAAAAAAACCTATTCTAAAAAGACTCATACCCTAAAGCTAACCATCTCAGGAAATTATTTGACAGAAGAAGAACTTGATATGATTTCCAGTAAGAGGGGGGACTATGGTTTAAGTGATGTTTCTGTTCAAGTTTCACAATTGTCTGATTCAGAACAACTTAGCAAGGAAGAACTGGTAGAGTATTTCTTCCAGTATATCAAGGATAAGGAAGCAAAAGAAAAGGAAAAAGCCAAGAAATTTGATACAGAGTCTGAGGAACAATAATTTCTTGAGAATAGCTGGTTTTTCTCGCGAGTCTTCTATGTATCTCAAAGGAAGATTGTGGTCTTAAGTATAAACTTTTCTTCTATTATAGTAGCTAAGTCTTGACAGGGTTTAAAAAATGGTTTACACTTTATAAAGTTTATTACTTTGAAAAGGTGTGATACTGTGGCTACGGCAACAAAAAAGAAAAAATCAACAGTTAAAAAAAATCTAGTCATCGTGGAGTCGCCTGCTAAGGCCAAGACGATTGAAAAATATCTCGGCAGAAACTACAAGGTTTTAGCCAGTGTCGGGCATATCCGTGATTTGAAGAAATCCAGTATGTCCGTCGATATTGAAAATAATTATGAACCGCAATATATCAATATCCGAGGAAAAGGTCCTCTTATCAATGACTTGAAAAAAGAAGCCAAAAAAGCTAATAAAGTCTTTCTGGCGAGTGACCCGGACCGTGAAGGAGAAGCGATTTCTTGGCATTTGGCCCACATTCTCAACTTGGATGAAAATGATGCCAACCGTGTGGTCTTCAATGAAATCACCAAGGATGCGGTCAAAAATGCTTTTAAAGAACCTCGTAAGATCGATATGGACTTGGTTGATGCCCAACAGGCACGTCGTGTCCTGGACCGCTTGGTCGGGTATTCGATTTCGCCTATTTTGTGGAAGAAGGTCAAGAAGGGCTTGTCAGCAGGTCGTGTTCAGTCTATTGCTCTTAAACTCATCATTGACCGTGAAAATGAAATCAATTCTTTCCAGCCAGAAGAATACTGGACAATTGATGCTGTCTTTAAAAAGGGAACCAAGCAATTTCAGGCTTCCTTCTATGGGATAGATGGCAAAAAACTGAAACTGACTAGCAATGACGAGGTCAAGGAAGTTATGTCTCGTCTGACTAGTAAAGACTTTTCAGTGGATCAGGTAGATAAGAAAGAGCGCAAGCGCAATGCTCCATTACCCTATACTACTTCATCTATGCAGATGGATGCTGCCAATAAAATTAACTTCCGTACTCGAAAGACCATGATGGTTGCCCAACAGCTCTATGAAGGGATCAATATCGGTTCTGGTGTGCAAGGCTTGATTACCTATATGCGTACCGATTCGACTCGTATCAGTCCAGTGGCACAGAACGAAGCAGCAAGTTTCATTACGGACCGTTTTGGTAGCAAGTATTCTAAGCATGGTAGCAAGGTCAAAAATGCATCAGGTGCTCAGGATGCCCACGAGGCTATTCGTCCGTCTAGTGTCTTTAATACACCTGAAAGCATTGCTAAGTATCTGGATAAGGATCAGCTCAAGCTTTATACTCTTATTTGGAATCGTTTTGTAGCGAGTCAGATGACAGCTGCTGTCTTTGATACTATGGCCATTAAATTGTCTCAAAATGGAGTTCAATTTGCTGCCAATGGTAGTCAGGTTAAGTTTGATGGTTATCTTGCCATTTATAATGATTCTGATAAGAATAAGATGTTACCAGATATGGCTGTTGGAGATGTGGTTAAGCAGGTTAATAGCAAACCAGAGCAACATTTCACTCAACCGCCTGCTCGCTATTCTGAAGCGACCCTTATCAAGACCTTGGAGGAAAATGGGGTTGGACGTCCATCCACCTACGCACCAACCATTGAAACTATTCAGAAACGTTACTATGTTCGCCTTGTAGCCAAACGTTTTGAACCGACAGAGTTGGGAGAAATTGTTAACAAGCTCATCGTTGAATATTTCCCAGATATCGTAAACGTGACCTTTACAGCTGAAATGGAAGGTAAACTGGATGACGTCGAAGTCGGAAAAGAGCAGTGGCAACGTGTCATTGATGCCTTTTACAAACCATTTTCTAAAGAAGTCGCCAAGGCTGAAGAAGAAATGGAAAAAATCCAAATCAAGGATGAACCAGCTGGATTTGATTGTGAAGTGTGTGGCAGTCCAATGGTCATTAAACTTGGTCGTTTTGGGAAGTTCTACGCTTGCAGCAATTTCCCAGATTGCCGTCATACCCAAGCAATCGTGAAAGAGATTGGTGTTGAGTGTCCAAGTTGTCATCAGGGACAAATCATTGAGCGTAAAACCAAACGCAATCGCCTTTTCTATGGTTGCAATCGCTATCCAGACTGTGAATTTACTTCTTGGGACAAGCCTGTTGGTCGTGACTGTCCAAAATGTGGCAATTTCCTCATGGAGAAAAAAGTCCGTGGTGGTGGCAAGCAGATTGTTTGTAGCAAGGGTGACTACGAGGAAGAAAAGATTAAATAAGAAGAGAGTCCTGAAAGTGAATTTCAGGCTCTTTTGGTTAGAACTTGACAAAATTCATCATTTTATGCGAAACTAGAAGAAGATTATTTTAACTAGGAGAAGTTATGCGTCTTATCTATCTGATAATTGGTTTTTTATCACTAGCCTTGGCTATTGTTGGGGTTGTCTTACCCTTGTTGCCGACAACGCCTTTCCTTTTGTTGTCTATTGCTTGTTTCTCCAGAAGTTCCAAGCGCTTCGAAGATTGGCTTTATCATACCAAGCTCTATCAGAGCTATGTAGCTGATTTTCGAGAAACAAAGTCTATTGCGCGTGAACGTAAGAAAAAAATCATCGTATCCATCTACATCTTGATGGGAATTTCCATTTATTTTGCCCCTCTCTTACCAGTCAAAATCGGTCTGGGAGCCTTGACCATCTTTATCACTTATTATCTCTTCAAGGTCATTCCAGACAAAGAATAGTTAAATAGTAGTTATTTGCCTTGATAAAAATGAAAGCATATTCACAACAATATGATATAATGAATTTAAAGTAATCTTCAAGGAGAATCAAATGATTTACGAATTTTGTGCTGAAAATGTGACCTTGCTTGAAAAAGCGATGCAGGCTGGAGCTCGTCGAATTGAACTCTGTGATAATCTAGCAGTGGGAGGAACAACACCAAGCTATGGAGTGACCAAGGCAGCGGTTAAATTGGCAACTAACTACGATACGACCATCATGACTATGATTCGTCCACGTGGTGGCGACTTTGTCTACAATGACCTAGAAATTGCTATCATGCTAGAAGACATTCGGTTGACTGCTCAGGCTGGAAGTCAAGGAGTTGTATTTGGGGCTTTAACTGCTGATAAAAAGCTGGATAAAGCTAATCTTGAGAAGCTAATTGCTGCATCAAAAGGAATGGAAATTGTCTTTCATATGGCCTTTGATGAATTGAGCGAAGAAGACCAGTTAGAAGCTATTGACTGGCTCAGCCAAGCTGGTGTCACCCGTATCTTAACTCGTGCTGGAGTATCTGGTGACTCGCTAGACAAACGTTTTGCTCATTATCACAGAATTTTGGAGCACGCTAAAGGTAAGATTGAAATTTTACCAGGTGGAGGGATTGACATGGACAACCGTCAAACCTTTATCGACCAGCTGGGCGTGACACAATTACATGGAACTAAGGTTGTCTTTTAAAAAATAGAAAGGAACTGCTAGCTTTTGGTAGCAGTTTTCACTTATGTTTGAAATTTTTAAATCCTATCAATTTAATCAGGAAAAGGCTCATGCTTATGGTTTTGTAGAAAATAGTGGAGTCTGGACCTATAGTTGCCAGATTTTAGATGGTGACTTTTTCATGATTGTATCCATCACTGCTGATAATGTGAGCTTTCAAGTCTTTGATCAGGAAACAGGAGATCTCTATCCTCAAGTTCATATGGAAAGCATGAGAGGGTCTTTTGTCGGAAATGTCCGTGAGGCTTGTCTGGAGATTCTTTACCAGATTCGGAAGGCTTGTTTTGATGTGCAAGATTTTATCTGTCCTCAGACTAAGCGAATTATGACTCAAATTCAGGAAAAGTATGGTAATCAGCTGGAATATCTGTGGGAGAAATCGCCTGATACGGCAGTGTTAAGGCATGAAGGCAATCAAAAGTGGTATGCCGTCTTGATGAAAATCTCTTGGGATAAGCTGGAAAAGGGTAGAGAAGGGCAAGTGGAAGCAGTCAATCTCAAACATGACCAAGTAGCTGATTTACTTTCAAAAAAGGGCATTTATCCAGCTTTTCATATGAACAAGCATTACTGGATTAGTGTGGTGCTTGATGATACTTTGGTAGATGAAGAAGTACTGGAATTGATAGAAAGAAGTTGGAATTTAACTTCTAAAAAATGAAACATTTCAAGATTCTTTCAATAACTTTCAATTAGCAAAATATTCTCTACTGAAGAAATTTTCAGAAAATATTGGATTTTTTCTTGACAAGCGCTTTTGCCTATGCTAAAATACTAAACAAGATATCAAACGAAGGAGAAAGTCAAACATGAAAACAGCTAAGTTTAATCAATTTGCTTTGTTGTTGAGGTACTCGGGCTAGTGCAAAAAGCATTAGTCCTGTTTGGCTTACCAAGCGGGAGTAAATCAACATCTCGCTTGGAATTCCTAGCGAGATGTTTTTTTAAAACCACATTTGGAAAAGGGGAAATCTTATGAGAACAGTTGAATTTCTAGATACTAGCCTTCGGGATGGAGAGCAGACACCCGGTGTTAATTTTTCAATCAAGGAAAAAATTGCCATTGCAAGGCAGCTGGAGAAATGGGGCATTTCAGCCATTGAAGCTGGTTTCCCAGCTGCTAGTCCAGATTCATTCACAGCAGTTCAGGAGATCGCCAAAGTCTTGAAGACAACAGCGGTAACTGGTCTGGCCCGCTCTGTCAAGTCTGATATTGATGCTTGCTATGAGGCACTCAAGGACGCCAAGTATCCACAGGTTCACGTCTTTATCGCTACCAGTCCGATTCACCGAAAGTATAAGCTCAATAAGAGCAAGAAAGAGATTTTAGAGGCTATTAAGGAGCATGTTTCCTATGCCCGTTCTAAGTTTGAAATGGTCGAGTTCTCGCCTGAAGATGCGACTAGAACCGAGTTGGATTTCCTCCTGCAAGTTGTTCAAACAGCTGTAGATGCAGGTGCGACTTATATCAATATTCCTGATACGGTAGGATTTACCACGCCAGAAGAGTATGGTGCTATCTTCAAACACCTGATTGACAATGTACAAACAGACCGTCAGATTATCTATTCTCCTCACTGTCACGATGACCTCGGAATGGCAGTGGCTAATAGCCTTGCTGCTGTCAAGAATGGGGCAGGACGAGTAGAGGGAACTATTAACGGTATTGGGGAGCGAGCTGGGAATGCTGCTTTGGAAGAAATTGCAGTTGCCCTCAATATTCGCCAAAATTACTATCAAGCAGAGACAAGCATTGTCCTAAATGAGACCATCAATACGTCAGAAATGGTTTCTCGCTTCTCAGGTATCCCAGTTCCTAAAAACAAGGCCGTCGTTGGTGGTAATGCCTTCTCCCACGAGTCTGGTATTCACCAAGATGGAGTCCTTAAAAATCCTCTCACTTATGAGATCATCACACCTGAATTGGTCGGGGTTAAGAGTAATAGTCTTCCGCTTGGTAAATTGTCTGGTCGCCATGCCTTTGTTGAAAAACTAAGAGAACTGGCCCTAGATTATACAGAAGAGGACATCAAACCACTCTTCGCCAAGTTCAAGGCACTGGCCGACAAGAAACAAGAAATCACAGATGCAGATATTCGAGCTTTGGTAGCTGGAACAATGGTTGAAAACCCAGAAGGCTTCCACTTTGATGATTTACAACTGCAAACCCATGCAGATAATGACATCGAAGCGCTCGTTAGCCTAGCCAATATGGATGGTGAGAAGGTCGAATTTAATGCGACAGGTCAAGGTTCCGTTGAAGCGATCTTTAACGCTATCGACAAGTTCTTTAATCAACCTGTTCGCTTGGTGTCCTACACTATCGATGCGGTAACAGATGGAATCGATGCCCAAGCTCGGGTCTTGGTCACTGTTGAAAATAGAGATACAGAAACTATTTTTAATGCATCAGGTCTTGATTTCGATGTGTTGAAGGCTTCTGCTATTGCCTATATCAATGCTAATACTTTTGTTCAAAAAGAGAATGCAGGTGAGATGGGACGTAGCGTTTCCTATCGTGATATGCCTAGTGTGTAAAGGAGAAGGCTATGAAAAAGAAAATAGTAGCTCTAGCAGGGGACGGAATTGGCCCAGAAATCATGGAGGCTGGTTTAGAAGTTCTGGAGGCTCTAGCTGAAAAAACAGGTTTTGACTATGAGATTGACAGACGCCCCTTCGGAGGTGCAGGTATTGATGCAGCGGGCCATCCCTTACCTGATGAAACCCTCAAGGTATGTCGTGAAGCAGATGCCATTCTCTTAGCGGCTATCGGTAGTCCTCAGTATGATGGAGCAGCGATTCGCCCTGAACAAGGCTTGCTGGCTCTCCGTAAGGAACTCAATCTCTATGCCAATATACGCCCTGTAAAAATCTTTGACAGTCTTAAGCATTTGTCACCTCTTAAACCAGAACGAATTTCAGGTGTAGACTTTATCGTGGTACGGGAGTTGACAGGCGGGATTTACTTTGGAGATCATATCCTTGAAGAGCGAAAAGCGCGTGATATCAACGACTACAGCTATGAGGAAGTGGATAGAATTATTCATAAAGCCTTTGAAATTGCAAGAAGTCGGAGAAAAATCGTTACTAGCATCGATAAGCAAAATGTGTTGGCAACATCAAAACTCTGGAGAAGAGTGGCTGAGGATGTCGCACAGGATTTCCCAGATGTGACCTTGGAACACCAGCTGGTGGACTCAGCTGCCATGCTCATGATTACCAATCCTGCTAAGTTTGATGTCATCGTGACGGAGAATCTTTTTGGAGATATTCTCTCGGATGAATCAAGCGTTCTATCTGGCACACTTGGAGTTATGCCATCAGCCAGTCATTCTGAAAATGGACCAAGTCTCTATGAACCTATTCACGGTTCAGCACCTGATATTGCTGGTCAAGGCATTGCAAATCCTATCTCCATGATTTTATCAGTGGCCATGATGTTGAGAGATAGTTTTGGTCGTTATGAGGATGCAGAGCGTATTGAGCGTGCTGTTGAAGCTAGTTTAGCGGCTGGCATTTTAACAAGAGATATAGGTGGACAGGCTTCGACTAAGGAAATGACAGAAGCTATTATTGCAAGGTTATGAAGTTAGACGAAAGAATTACTCTAGTCCTTTTGATTTGGAATGTCATGGTTTTCTTGATTTATGGCATTGACAAATCTAAGGCAAGGAGAAGAGTTTGGCGCATCCCAGAGAAAATCTTACTCATTTTAGCTTTTACTTGTGGTGGTTTTGGTGCCTGGCTAGCAGGAATCATTTTTCACCACAAGACTCGAAAATGGTACTTTAAAACGGTTTGGTTTCTTGGGATGGTGACTACACTAGTAGCTTTATATGTTATTTGGAGGTAATGGATGGCAGGAAAATCGATTTTTGATAAATTATGGGACCGCCATGTCATCACAGGAGAAGAGGGGCAGCCCCAACTCATGTATGTGGACCAGCACTATATCCACGAGGTGACCAGTCCTCAGGCTTTTCAAGGATTAAGAGATGCAGGACGCAGATTGAGACGACCAGACTTGACATTTGGAACCTTTGACCACAACGTCCCGACGGTCAATATCTACGATATTCGAGATGTAATTTCTAAGGCTCAAATTGATAAACTGGCTGAAAATGTTGAGGAGTTTGGGATCGAACATGCGGCCCATGGTTCCGAAAAGCAAGGAATCGTTCATATGGTTGGACCTGAAACAGGACGGACTCAACCAGGAAAATTCATCGTCTGTGGAGACAGCCATACAGCAACCCACGGAGCTTTCGGAGCTATCGCTTTTGGGATTGGAACTAGTGAGGTCGAGCATGTCTTTGCTACCCAGACCCTCTGGCAGGTCAAACCCAAGAAAATGTTGGTAGAATTCTCTGGTGTTCCTCAAAAAGGAGTTTATTCCAAAGATTTCATTTTAGCCTTGATTGCCAAGTACGGCGTTGCTTGTGGTGTTGGTTATGTCGTGGAATATCGTGGACAAGCTATTGAGGCACTGAGCATGGAAGAGCGAATGACTATCTGCAATATGTCTATTGAGTTTGGCTCTAAGATGGGAATCATGAATCCAGATCAAACCACCTATGACTATCTAAAAGGACGAGAATGTGTTCCAGAGGACTTCGAAGAGGCTGTGGCGGATTGGAAAACTATTGTCAGTGATGATGATGCCGTTTACGATAAGGTTATCCGGATGGATGTCTCAGACTTGGCTCCTATGGTGACCTGGGGAACCAATCCTGCTATGGGGGTTGACTTCGACAGTAGCTTCCCAGAAATTAAAGATATGAATGATGAGCGCGCCTACAATTACATGAACTTGGAGCCTGGTCAAAAGCCAGCTGATATTGAACTAGGATATATCTTTATCGGTTCATGTACCAATGCTCGTCTCAGCGATTTACAGCTGGCTGCTAGATTTGTCAAAGGGAAGAAAATTGCTCCCAATCTAACAGCAATCGTGGTACCTGGCTCTCGTCCTGTCAAAAGAGCTGCTGAGAAGTTGGGCTTGGACAAGGTCTTTCTAGATGCTGGCTTTGAGTGGAGAGACCCAGGTTGCTCTATGTGCCTAGGGATGAATCCTGACAAGGTACCTGATGGCGTTCATTGCGCCTCAACCAGCAATCGCAACTTTGAAGATAGACAGGGATTTGGCGCTAAGACCCATCTCTGCAGTCCAGCCATGGCAGCTGCGGCAGCTATCGCAGGGCGTTTCGTAGATGTTCGACAGATGCCAGAGGCCCAGTAAGGAGAGGATATGGAGAAATTTACAGTTTATACGGGAACGACTGTTCCTCTTATGAATGATAACATCGACACTGACCAAATCCTTCCCAAGCAGTTTCTTAAGTTGATTGATAAAAAAGGTTTTGGTAAGTATCTCATGTATGCTTGGCGTTATCTGGATGACAAGTACACCGAGGACCCAGACTTTGTCTTTAACCGACTTGAATATCGGAAAGCCAGTATTCTCATCTCAGGAGATAACTTTGGGGCAGGGTCTTCGAGGGAGCATGCAGCTTGGGCTCTAGCGGACTATGGTTTTAAAGTCGTGATAGCAGGGTCTTTTGGGGATATTCATTACAATAATGAACTCAATAATGGCATGTTGCCTATTGTTCAGCCCAGAGAGGTTAGAGAGAAACTGGCCCAGCTACAACCGACTGATCAGGTAACTGTGGACTTAGAGCAACAAAAAATCATCTCACCAGTTGGAGAATTCACTTTCGAAATCGATAGCGAATGGAAACACAAACTCTTAAATGGTTTGGATGATATCGGTATTACTTTGCAGTATGAAGATTTGATTGATGCCTATGAAAAACAACGACCAACCTACTGGCAGGATTAGAAGAAAAATAGAAAAGGAAATAGAACTATGACAAAACACATTCAATGGAAGGGAACACTTTCACAAGAAGGCTATGACATTTTAAAAGGTGAGGGCGGATGTATCGTTTGCCCTACCAAAGTTGGTTACATCATCATGACTAGTGACAAGGCAGGACTTGAGCGTAAGTTCGCAGCCAAAGAACGTAACCGTAACAAACCAGGTGTTGTTCTCTGTGGTAGCATGGATGAGCTTCGCGCTTTAGCACAACTCAACCCAGAAATTGAAACCTTTTACCAAAGACATTGGGATGAAGATATTCTTCTTGGTTGTATCCTTCCTTGGAAACCAGAAGCTTTTGAAAAACTCAAAGCATACGGTGATGGCCGTGAAGAACTGATGACTGACGTGCGTGGTACTAGCTGTTTCGTTATCAAATTTGGGAAAGCTGGTGAACAATTGGCTGCCAAACTTTGGGAAGAGGGCAAGATGGTCTACGCCTCATCAGCAAACCCATCTGGAAAAGGAAACCGAGGTAAGGTAGAAGGTATCGGAGAACGCATCGAAGGGGCAGTGGACCTTGTTATCGAGGCAGATGACTACGTGGCATCCATCCAATCTGACAAAACGATTGAAACTCGCTACGAGCAAGGCGTGATGGTCTCTATGGTCGATAAGGACGGAAAACTCATCCCAGAACAAGGAGGAGCACGTTCAACTTCACCAGCTCCAGTTGTGATCCGCAAAGGACTTGACATTGATAAAATCATGATGCACCTGTCAGATACCTTTAACTCATGGGACTACCGTCAGGGAGAGTATTATTAGGATAGAGGAGAAATGGAGAGAAAATAATCTCTCCTCTTTCTTTTGTTTTTAATGCAAGTAAAATCCGAACAATATAATTTAAATTATAAAATTATTTGACAAAAAATGTACTTTGATTTATAATAAATTAAGGAAACGTCGGAAAAGACGTAGAGATGCGCAAGCATAGGTAGGTTATTACAAAAGAAACGAGACATCGATATGTTAAATGAATTTCCAATTTTTGATTACGAAGATATTCAATTGATTCCAAATAAATGCGTCATTAAAAGCCGTGCAGAAGCGGATACAAGTGTCACTCTAGGAAATCACACCTTTAAACTACCTGTTGTGCCAGCTAATATGCAGACGATTTTGGATGAAAATGTAGCAGAGCAACTAGCTAAAGGGGGTTACTTCTATATTATGCATCGTTTTGATGAGGCAGGACGTATTCCTTTTATTAAGCGCATGCATGAACAAGGGCTTATTGCTTCTATATCTGTTGGTGTTAAGGACTATGAGTATGATTTCGTTAGCCAGCTCAAGGCTGATGCTCCGGAATACATCACGATTGATATCGCTCATGGTCATGCAGATAGTGTGATTTCTATGATTCAACATATCAAGAAAGAATTGCCAGATACTTTTGTCATTGCTGGAAATGTGGGAACACCAGAAGCTGTGCGTGAATTGGAGAATGCTGGTGCGGATGCTACTAAGGTCGGAATCGGTCCTGGTAAGGTTTGTATCACCAAGGTCAAGACTGGTTTTGGTACAGGTGGTTGGCAGTTGGCTGCTCTACGCTGGTGTGCCAAGGCTGCGCGTAAACCGATTATCGCTGATGGTGGGATTCGTACTCATGGCGATATTGCCAAGTCTATCCGCTTCGGTGCCAGCATGGTCATGATTGGATCCCTCTTTGCAGGACATATTGAAAGTCCAGGGAACACGATTGAAGTTGATGGCGAACAGTTCAAAGAGTACTATGGTTCAGCTTCACAATATCAAAAAGGTGCTTATAAAAACGTCGAAGGAAAACGCATCTTGCTTCCAGCCAAAGGTCATCTGCAAGACACTTTAACTGAGATGGAACAAGACCTTCAAAGTGCGATTTCCTATGCAGGTGGACGTCAGGTTGCTGACCTTAAACACGTTGATTATGTTATCGTGAAAAACTCTATCTGGAATGGGGATGCTTCCCACTAAGACGGGCTATCCGGCTAGAAAAAAACTTGTTATTAGAGCAAATTTCTGTTATAATAAAACAAGTTTCCACCCTTAGTGTAATGGATATCACGTAAGATTCCGGTTCTTGAGATGGGGGTTCGATTCCCTCAGGGTGGATGTAAATAGCTCAGGAGTCTGAGTACAAATAGAACAAATCATAAAACACATCATATCATGTCTAGTAAGACCTTGATACGATGTGTTTTATTTTTTTATAATGCACAGATTTTCTAAATTCTTAACAATTCGATAAATGATTTAACAGCCCTCTTTCTGATAGTAGAAGTTAGTGGAAGTAATATACAGAAGAGATAAAATATTTTGTGCGTCAAAGTTGTCTAATTATGAACAAAATGATATACTAAAATCAACAATTTAGATTTCTTTCTCAATAAGTTACTAGGTTGATATATATATATATATATGGAGGCTTGATATTTTGTCAAATAAAAAGGAAATTTTTTCCATTCGTAAATTAAAAAATGGTCGTTCAGACTCAGTAAAAATAGGTACTCTCGGACTCATTATGGGTGCTGCTATCGCTTTGTCTGTCAACACTCAGTCTGTAGAAGCTGCTATTATCGATAACAAAGATGGAACTACTACTATATCAAATAGCAAGGGTTCTATCACAGTAGATACAGCACATGTGAAAATTGAGAGTGATGATGATGATTCAAAAGATTTTGATCCTAATCCAAAACCGAATGAAACAGGTACAGATAAAATTACTAAAACAGGTAAGGTAGACTACAAATATGTATCAACTGATGGAACTGTTTTAGAAGAAGATCAAAATCAAGATGCAGGCTTTGAAAAACAAATTTCTGTAGATTATGAAGTATACGGAAAATATGGAAAAGTCTTCAAATCATTAACAGGTAACGAAATTACCGATACTGATTTAACCAAGGCAAAAGAGCACGGTGCCGTAGGAAAAGATACTATTGTAAAAAACAATACTACCTATCATAAGATTGGGGATCCAGCTGTAGAAATTACAGGTGATGGAGGAGGGGTATACTCTGACTCTACTCTTGGAAATGTGACTGCAAAACTAACTTCTGAAGGTCTTGTTCAAAATGATGGGAAAATTAACCACAGTGGGGTTAAACCAGGAGGTCGTAGCTGGATTGTCGAAGAAACTGGCAAGGGGACTTATGGCAAATATGTATTAGCCGATACACCAGCCACTACATCTGATAAATGGCTAGAAGATACATTCAAGGCAGGAGAAGCTACGGCTAAAGAATATACTTCTGACAATATCGCTAAAGATGGTGGTGTCAAGGAAGGAGATTATGTCTTCGTATTAGAAAAAAATACCTTTGTAACCGCTAGTCATAGTAGTGTGAATTTTACATATATCTTCAACTTACCTACCCCAAATAATAATATATCTAGTTTGCATGAGCTTTATGAGGCAATTAATGTTTACAAAGACAATCCCGATCGTCTCAGTCATGAGAAAAGTAGAGAATTTTTAAAAGGCTATTTAGCCTATATCCAAGCAAAAGGTTTGGAAAATACAGAAGGGAATTTGAAAAGATACCTTGCCTTTTCATATGTCCAGCAATCTGGAATTGAAGGCATAGATGAAGAAATCAAAAAAGGAGGGACCTTAGACTCAGAAAATAGACCGGCTACTGATGTAGCATTCGATGCCGATAAAAATATCCGTCTTACGGATGGATATGCCGAAGACAATGTACTCTACTTCGATAATATGGTCGTTGAAGGCGTTGCTCGTGAGACGTATAACTATCGTACAGCCTATACACCGCTGCGTGCTTATCGTTTAGGTAGTGGTCATACTACGATCACCTATACTTATAGTCCTGAAAAAACGAGTAGAGTCGAAAAGAAAGGCTCGGTTACTGTTCATTATCAAACAGAAGACGGGACAACTCTTAAAGATTCATATAAGGATACTGTTGATGCGGTAGTAGAAGTTGAAACAAAAACTTACTATCTTGATGCGAATAATCAAGAAGTAGTTGTTAATACAAGCAAAAATACAGAAAACGTTACATATAATACTAAAGAAAATGATACTGAAAAGCCTCAAAAATTGGAAGCAAATGGTTCTGTTTACTATTTAGACGAGACTAAAACAAAAACTACAGTAAATGGTGTTCCCAAAACTTCACCAGCAGAAGAAGGTTCTGTTGTAGAAGGAACTACAGAAG
>NZ_VMLP01000035.1:0-14694 GCF_013276755.1 Streptococcus sp. 5004
GTCCTGTTGTTACCACAATCGGTGTGCCATTCTTACCTGGAATTTCTACCGTAGTTCCTGGTGGATATGTTGTTCCATCTGGTTTCTTAGGTGTTACCGTTACGTCTCCTGTATTTGGATCTTGATCTAATACTATTGCCGGTGTTAAACGAGCTGGTGTTTCAACAGTAACTTTTTCAGGAGTTTTATCTGTACCAGGCTCAGTGATTGTTCCTGGACCTGAGATTTTACCATCTGGTAAATCTTTATTTGGCACTTTACCTTTACCGTCTTGTCCAATTGTTACAGTGATTGGATTTCCATCTTTTCCTGGAATTTCTACCTTAGTTCCTGGTGGGTATGTTGTTCCATCTGGTTTCGTTGGTGTTACTGTTACTTCTCCTGTATCTGGATCTTGTTGTAACTCTACTGTCGGTGTCTTACGGGCTGGCGTTGTCACATCAACTGGATTAGATGGTCTCTTATTCGGTTCTGTTACGATACCTTTTCCTGGTAAATTTCCTTTTGGAAGTTTATCATTTGGAACTGTTCCTGAACCGTCATTTCCAATTGTAAGTTCAATTGGAGTATTGCCATTTCCTGGAATCGTTACTGTTGTTCCTGGTGGATAAGTTCCTCCACCTGGTTTCGTTGGTGTTACGATTGCATCACCATTTTCTTTACGAGTAATTCCTATAGTTGGAGTTTGAGTCGTAGGAACTTTCGGATCTGTTCCGTTTTTCTTCTCTTCCTCATCTGGAATTCCATCGTTATCATCATCTGCATCTTCTTTGTCTGGAGTTCCATCTCCATCTGTATCTCTCAGAATCGTTACTGGAACTTCTACCTTAATTTCCTCAGTTTCTTTTCCAGTTTTTCCATCTTTTTCTTTTGTAATTTTAACAGGAATGTTAATTTGACGTTCTTCTTCATCTTTGTCCCAGTTATCTACTGTTGGAGTTCCTGTTAACTCACCATTTCTGTTAACTGATAATCCATTTACTGGTGGATTTTCTGTTGTAATTGTAGCACCTGGTTTATTTGTTGTTACAACTGTAACCGGTGGAACTTCAGCTTTTTCTCTTACAGGAGCTGGTGGTGTCACATTTCCTGTTAGTTCATCTGCTACTTTTGGATTTTTATCTTGATCATCTGGAATACCATCATTGTCATCGTCTAAATCATCTTTATCTGGTGTTCCATCTCCATCAGTATCTCTTAATACATTGACTACAACGTCTTTTTCAACTGGTGTATCACCATCATGTGTTACTGTTACTTTAATCGTTACAGTACGATGTTCTTCGATTTCTCCCCAGTCTTTAACATCTGGCGTTCCAGTAACTTTACCATCAGGAGTTACAGTTAGTCCATTCTTAGGAGTTGGAGTAATTGTGCTATTGTCTTTATTAGGTGTTACCACTTTATCACTTGTATATGCTTTGTTTTCAATCGCATCTACCGGTGTTCCTACTTCGACTGTTAATGGTTTTCCAGCAGTTTCTGTAGATGATTGACTTGTTAAGTCTGTTGTCTTACTTGTTACTTTTGCTGTAACTGGTGAACCATCTTTTACTTTATCCGCAGGAATAGTCACTTTACCATTTGCATCAACAGCAATTGTTGGATCAGAACTTGTCCAAGTTCCATCTCCAGCTTTTGTTACTGTTACTGTTTGTGGCGTGTTATCTTCACCTGTATATGTGATAGTTGTAGTTCCTTCTCCAGTTAATATCGGTGTAATTTCTACAGTTCCATTTTCTTTTGGTGTCACTATTGGAGCTTGCGGTTTCACTTTAACAATTACATCTGTTGTTTCTGTTGAACTATCTTCATAAGTAATTGTCACTGGAATTGTATGTTTACTATCTGGAGTTACTTTCGGTAATTCAGAATTTCCCACTACACTTGTAATCTTAGCTGCTATGAAATCTTTCGTTTCAGTTCCATCTACTACTCCAGTAACCCCTGTTTTTCCTGATAAATCAGAATTTGTTAATGGAGAATCTACTTCTTTAATAACATCAACAGTCGTTACTTTGTGAGGTGTTGTTGTATATGTCGCATCATCAGAATCTACAGCTGATCCACCTGTACCTTTTGTTGATTTGGCAGTCACACTAGTTCCTACTAACTCTTTAGGAATTTCTAATGAACCATTATGGAATACTAGGCCTTCTTTCGGTGTTTCAAGTTCCCATCCAGCATCTTTCTTCACTAGTGTTACAGTTCCATCTGTTAATGGAATTGTTACTTTATCCCCATCTGTTGGTGGCGTTACTTTCACATTTCCATTTTGCCATTGAGAAATACTTGGAGCTGCTGGTTTTTCTTCTTTTACAACTACATGTACAGTTACTTGGTTTCCTGCTTTTCCTTGGCTATCAACAGGTTGAAGCGTTACAGCGTATACTCCTGCTGTTGGATTTGCTGGAAGTCCAGTAACATTAACAGTACCTGTTCCGAACGGTTTATCCGTAGTACGATCATCTTCAGTATCAGATACCGTTACTAATTCTTTTAGTTTGTCTGCTGTTAATACTGTTCCTGCATCATAAACTTTAGGATTTTCTTGTGTTCCTACTGCTGCATCTTTCAACGTTACTACTGGAGCATCATTTGATACTGAAATTACTTTCCAATTTCCTGCTGGTGTTGCATTTTGTCCAGTTTCAGGTTTGTAATCTACTCGTAATCCTAATCCGCTAGTATAGTTATCTGTATTGTCTCCAGAAGCAACCTCTTCTTTAATAAGAAGTTTTTTATTATTATCTGATTCTTTTAGGGCAATGCTTACTTTGTTTTCAGCTTTATTGGCTTCATTTATACTATTTGTAATTCCTTGTACAAAGTTATTTGCATTTGTAACTCCAGCTGGCGTTGTAGGATCTACTTGCCAATCTCCACCATTTTCATTACGTACAAGAACAATGCTATTCGGTTCATTATCTGTATCTGAATTATTATGGAATCGTAACTCGATTCGTTTTGCATCATGCGGTACTGTTACATCAATATGCTTGCTTCCAGCAATTGTAGCAGAAGGTGAGTAATTACCCATTTTGACTACTTTAGGTTCACTCGTTTTAGAAACATCTGTATTTCCAACTTTGTTTACTACTGTAATCGCTGCTGGTTGAACTGTTTCTCCGTTTTTATTTTCGCTTTGACGAAGGTTCTTGTCATCAGGTAATGTCGCTGTCCAAGTATCTCCATTAATGGTTACTTGCCCATCTTTGCTTGATAAAACTGTATTGTCTTTATCATTTAAGTGTACTTCTACAACTCTATCATTATTATTATCTAATGTGAATCCACCTAACGTACCGCTAATCTTACGTGTTGTTGATGATACTGCATCCTGATTAAACGTTGGTTTTGGAGGTGCTACATGGAATGTAACCTCTTTTTCAATGCTAGCAGGTGTATAAACTTTAACTGCTTTACCGTCTATATTGGTTGTATAGTATCCTGCACCTCTTGGGAATTTCACTAATGCTTTGTAATCAGTTACTACACCTGGTTTGTTAAGCTCCGTAGTAGTAGTTACTTCACCAGTAGTCCCTTGTTCATTATTCTTACTCCATTTGAAGTTCATTCCTGCTGGGTAATATTTATCATCCACATCTTGCTTTATACCATCTGTTGCAGAAACTAACTTCACATAATTATGAGAGTCTTTACCGTTGTTTGCATTCGCTGCATCAACTAGTTTCGTTCCTAACTCAACTGTTTCTGGACTATTTCTAACTTCAACATCTACTACTTTATATTTATATTTATAAGTACCAGTGTTTCCTGTAGCGTCAGTAATCGTTACTTCTCCAACACGTTCTCCTAAATCAGCTGTTGATGTAGATGTGTTAGCGTCTTCTGTAATCTTAACATTTGTTCCACTTGTCCAAGAACCAGTTTTCTCAATACTTGTTCCATTTGGAAGTTTTGTTACGTTAATCGTCTTAATATCGTTTCTGTCATCTCTTACATTGAATGTTGGGTTAAATGTTGAACCTCTGAACACTACGAAGTTTGCAGTAGTGTTTTCATCTTTTGTTAACAACATACCATCCATTGTTGCGATTGGCTCATTCGCATCTACTTTCGTTACAGGAATTTCAATATCTTCTGTTGAGTGGTCAGGATATGTGATAGTTGCACCAACATAGTAAGTACCATTATCTTTCGGCTTAATCGCACCATCTTCTTTCATAGCAAGACTTAAACCAGTTGTATTATTACTGATCTTTACAGTTCCACGTGTAGATGTAAATGTCAGATTTGATTTCATTGAATCGAAATCTGATTGACTAATTTTCGCACCTGGTGCAGTAACATCTACATTAATTGGCTGAGTTGAAACTTATGGATCATATTTCGTTGCTTGAGTTAGAACTTTAAATTTGATGCGAGTTTTATTTGTAACATCGTTAGTTTGATTATTCATCTCATTTGTTGCAGCATCTTTAGCTACAACATAACGTGTTACTTCATCATTATCTGTCCACTTTGTAGTCCCAGTTTTATAATCTCCTAAATTACCTGAAATTGTAACATCTCTTGGAGCATCTAATTCAACATTACTTTTACGAACAGCCTCATTATAAGATAAGCCTTCACCCAAACCTATATTGAATGTCTGACCTAATGCTATTCTAACTTCAGTCAATTTATTAGAATCGTCGGTTACCCTACCAATCGTTAGATTTGTATCTTCTGTTGGCGTTACATAAACAACTTGATCTCCGTTGGTTTCTACTTTTGTTTCTACATTATTCGGAGTAAATTCAAATTTCGGTGGTTCTGTATCCCCTACTTTAGAATTTGCTGTTGTTGTATCACTGTCTACACTATCTGTTGTCACAGATTTAGCTCTTATTTCAGTTGCGTCCTTAATAGCACGGTCCTTGATTGTAACAACACCAGTCTCAGGGTCAATCGTTACACCGTCTGCAGGTGCTCCACTTGTCAATGACCATCTATTTCCAGTTTTAGTTGCTGTAACTGTAATCGTCGTTTGACCATTGGGATGTTTATAAGTAAAGTTTAATCTATTAACATTTTCTTCACTTACCGGTGTTACTGTTACATCACCTTTTTCTAAAGGAGTAATTGTTGGTGCTGTTGGTTTAACATGGAATGTTTGGTCTCTTTCGATGGTAGCAGGTGTGTAGACCTTAACTTGGTTTCCATCAATTGTTTTTGTATAGTAACCAGCTCCAGATTTAAACTTCACTTCTGGTTTATATTCAGAAATGATTCCTGGTCTGCTCAATCTAGTTTCATTAGCAACCTCTGCAGTTCCCTTCTTCCATTTGAACGACATACCATCTGGATAATATTTATCATTACCATCGGCATTTGGAGCATCTACTACTTTCACATAATTATGAGAATCTTCTAATTGAGTATTTAATGGGACTGTTTTTAGTGTTTCTCTAATTGCAACATCTACAACTTTATATTTAAATTTATACGTTTTCTCATTGTTTAGTGCATCTTTTACAACAATACTTGCTTCATGATCACCTAATTGAGCATTATTTGTTGCAGTGATATTATTTCCTTCTACTTGTACATCAGCACCATCTTTAGACCAGCTCCCTGATTTTTCAAACTTCATACCACTTGGAAGACCCGTTACGCTTATATTTGTGACTTTATTTTTATCATCACTTACTTTAAAGGTTGGATTAAATGTGGATTCTTTGAATACTACATATGAATAATCCGTTGCTGTCTCTGATAATTCTTTACCATTAATCGTTACTTTTGGCGCTGTTGTATCAGATTTACTAACTGGAATTTCGATATCTTCAGTCGTGTGGTCTGGATATTCAATTCTTGCACTTACATAGTATAAACCATTCGTAGCGTTCTTCTTAATTGCACCATTATCATTCATAGTGATATTTAAACCAGCAGTTCTATTGTTAGCACCGTTACTGATTTTTACATCACCACGTTCTGAAGTGAAGGTAATATTTGATTTAATAGCATCAAATTCTGCTTGAGTAACCGTTGCACCTGAAGCAGTAATATCTTTATCAATTACTTGATTTCCAACATGCGGATCATATTTCGTTGCTTGTGTTAAAACTTTTAATTTAACACGAGTTGGATTTGAAACATTTTCAGTTTGATCTCTCATTTCCTTAAGTGCAGCATCTTTCGCCACAACAAAACGTGTAATTTCAACGTTATCTGTCCAAGCTGAATTACCATTACGATCCGGTAGTTTACCTGAAACAATGATATCTCTTGGAGCATCCACATCTCCATTATTTGTTTTAGTTACTTCGTTATAAGTGATACCTGAACCTAACCCTTGAATACCAAATACTCTATTAGATTTATCTGCGAATTTTACCTCAGATAATTTACCAGAGTTATCTGTAACTGTACCAATCTTTAAGTTTGTATCTTCTGTCGGAGTGATATAGGCTACTTGCCCTACTCCAGTTTCAACTCTTGTTTCTTTTCCATTAGGAGTAAACTTGAATTTAGGTGGTTCATTATCACCAACGTTTGAAGTTTTTGTTACTGGATCACTTTCCACATTGTCAGTTGTTTTAGATATTGCAATAACTGGGGCGGAATCTTTGATAGCTCTATCTTTAATCGTTACTTTACCTGTAGTTTTATCAATCGTCACACCATCAGCTGGAGCATTGCTTAATGTCCATCCATCGTTTGTTTTTGTTGCTGTAATTTTTCTTGAAGAATTATGAGGTTCATTATATGTGAAATTAAATGTATTTACATTCTTTTCATTCACTGGCGTTACTGTAACATCTCCATTGTTTTCTGGAGTTACTGTAGGTGCAGTAGGTTTTACTTGGAATTCGATAGTTTTATACAGGAATGATCTATTGATAATTTCATTATCTTTACCTGGAGTATTATTAGTAACTTTTTCAACTTCATTTGTTCCAGCATATCCATTATGGAAATAAGCAGCTGCTTTAACAGTTTGTTTACCAGGATCATTAAAGGTAACAACCTTGCTAACAGTATTGTTTGGTTGAATAAATCTAAACTTCATATCTCCTGGGAAGAATCGGTCACTTACATCTTTTCCATCAGTTGCCGTAATAAAATCATGCGAATCACTGTAAGAAGCTCCTTTAGAAGTTTTTACAACCAGAGTACCATCCGATTTGACTTCACCTTTATTTTTTTGGAAATCTAAGTCAACAACTTCAACATTAAATTTAACAGTTGCTTTATTGCCTCTATCAACATTGTTTCCTTGGTCATCTGACACTTTGAACGTAACCGCTTGTTTTCCTAATGTTGCATCAGCAGCTACTTTCCCCCTAATATTTGTTGTTTGCGGGTGTGCCTCTGTGGCTCCTGTTATTGAAAGCGTTCTTCCATTATTAAAAGTAACACCCTTAGGTAATCCACTTTCATATTTCAAGTTAACTTTACCTTTTGGATCGTTATCATACATTGTTAACGGAACATCTAAAATTGCCCCTCTATAAATACGAGTTGTAGGAGCATTAATCTCATTCTTTGTTAATACCCTTACTTTGTTTCCATCTGTCTCTGTTGGATTTGTCATCTTAACAGTTGGTTCTTGGTTATCTGGTGCTTCTGTTGGTCTAACTGGGTCACTTTTCTCAGAGACCACAACTCCTCCATTGTCAACCTTTGTTTCAGCCGTAATTGGATTTCCTGTCAATGCCCCATCAACTGTAATCCTTGCAGTAGTTCCAGTAGTTTTTCCTGTTCCGATAACTTTGCCATCACTATATAGAGTAACTGTAGATCCTGTTTTAACTCCTGTACCAACATTTACCGTGATTGTTTGATTTGTTAATCCTTTTTTATGAACGACATCATTAGCTGTAATAGCAGGTTTCTTAGGCTTAACCGTAAATTTCACCGCTCCATCTGCATCATTTGATGTTGATCCATCTTGGTATCGAGCAGTTGCTATATAGGTGAAAATTCCTGCTGTATCTGTACTTGGTTTAATATTATTTTTCCAACCCCAATCCATTCCTGATGGAAATTCCCCACCATTTTTAGGAGTAATATATTTAGCAGTTACTGGATTATCTGAATTTGGAAGGGGATCACCTACTGTTTTGTTATGCGAACTTCCTTTAAGTGGATATAATTGTGCGTCTGGCTTTGTTTTTAGACTTGTTCCTTGCGAACCTACAATATATGATTGATTAGTAGTTTGTCCAGTTGTAACAGAAGCAGCATACACATTACCATTAGCAGCTTCTGTTTCTGTCACATTATCCTTCAATTTTACTCTAGCGGTCATATGGATCGCATAATCTAAGTTTTCCCGACCGACTTCTATTCCAAGAGTATAACTGACCCTATCAGTGTAACTTCCATCTGTTCTTCTTACAATCTTATCTAAATAAGGATCGTCTTGGTTACGTTTAAACACTTGCCATTTTTGATCAGCACGACTTACTCCTTGTGGATCGTATGTAGATCTTCTATCCCCTGGGAAAACGTTGGTTCTTTGTCTCCATGGTTCTGAAATTACAGCCGTCTCCCCAACCTTTTGGAATTCTCTACCTCCATCAGAAAGCTTTTTACTAGGGTCTCGAGAAACATTTTGATAACGAGTAAAAGTTAAATTTTCTACTTTATTAGAACCATCCATGATATTAAACGGAGGTTGGAAATAATAATGCTGACTATAAGAGAGATCTGCCATGGCCACTCCATTATTATTGAAGTAAACATCATAGACCATCCATTTACCTGAACTGCTTTGTTCATATTTTGCTTTAATTACTGTCTTTTTTTCTGTAAATTCAGGATCATCATTCCTTAAATATGATCCACCGTTAGTATTTCTATCGACCGATGCAAAGTATTTAACGTTTTTCAACGCCCCAGAGCTAACTGGTGTATAAGCTCTAAACTGTGTACCTTGACCCATGCTTTGACCATTACGTGGGTCATTCTTACCTGAAGTTAGACGCAAAGTCACTATTTTGACAGAATTAAACGTTCTTTTAACACGATTATTCAAATCCTCAAGTTCATTAGATGTTACCCTAGTATTTGTCAATAATCCTTGAGCAAGTGAGAGAACTTCATTTGCTTTTCCAAGTACTTCTTTAGTTGATTCATGTTCAGGGAGCTCAAGAACCGCTGCTTGTAATTGTTCAGCAGACAATTTTAGTGATTCTTTCTTATCTGAAATAGTTTTATCATCTTCACTTAGTTCAAAAGTGGTTTTATTATCTTTGATTTCAGTATTATTCTCAGTTGCAGTTTCTTGAACCGTGCTTGATTCTTTAGTAGCATTTGATAAGACAGTTAAGTCACTTTCTAAAAGGGAAAGTAGTTCATCTACATCCTTCTGCGCTGCAGGATCACTATCTAGTAGGGCTTGCCCTTTTTGAACTCTGTCTTTAATCGGAGAAAGAACTGAGTTGTCAAGATCTGATTTCGATGAAAGAGTAGTATTTAACTCTTCAACTACTTTTCTTAATTTCGCTTTATCAACTACTTTAACAATGTTTTCACTATTAGTTGGCATTTCCTTTTCTAAAGGATTCTGTGCAACTTCTACTTTGTTTTCAGTAGGTTCCGTAACGCCCACAGGTGGCTCGACCTTATTTTCAGGGTTCACTACACCTGCAGTAGAGTGTGAAGTGTTTTCAACTAGACTATCCGCACTCACGACGCGCGTACCTAAAAACATCAGTGCTGCTACAGCTACTGAAGCCGCACCAAAGCTATATTTACGAATAGAATAGCGCAAAACCTTGTCACTCTGATGACGTTTCATTCGACTGAATGACTTATTTTTATGTTCCATTTCTCCTCCTAAGGAAAATATAATAAAAAAGCAATCTTTATAACTTCAACTCCTTAAAAAGAGTTAAGCTACAAAAATCACTATGATGATTGCTATTAGCAAATAACATCACAGCTATCACAGCTATCACAGCTATCACAGCTATCACAGCTAAATTATACTATTTTCTACATACTTAATCAAATATTTTGCCTTATATTCTTTAAAATTCGAGAAATATTGTATATTTAAGTATAACATTGTGAATATGTTGATATTTTTTAAAAGCAACTCTATTCACAAAAAAGTAGATTATACTTATCTACTTTCAAAAATCATTAAATTTCTTTTATTTAAGGTTTTATCCACATAAAAAACCTATAAGCTCTATAGAGGTATAATCCACTAGAGAGTTTATAGGACCTAGAATAGTTACTATTTCTTTTATTCTTCTGTTATATCAATCACAATCTCTTCTAATTCATCAAGAGTTTCGGCCTTTTCTTGCCACTGCTCCTTAAGATTATTGAATCGATCTTTTGATGCTTCTGTCGCTTGAAAAGCATAGGATTTAGCTTGAGCAAGGACACTGTCCACAGTGATTTCACCTGACTCAACCTGTTCTTTGGTTTTCAGAACAAAATCTGTAGCCTGCTCCTTAACTTCTGTCAGTTTTTCACAGACCTGCTCCTTGGCATACTCTGGATCTTCTCTCAAATCATCCAGAAAATCTTGAGCCTGACTGCAAACTTGTTTGCCCTTGTCGCTTGTTAAAAACAAGGCAAGAGCTGCACCTGAAACAGTTCCTAAAAGGATTGAGGATAGTTTACCCATAAGGATTCTCCTTTTTTATTTTTTTAAAAATTTACTTGCAAGACGAAGAGCTGACAAACTTGCCCCAGTCTTGAGTGTTTTTGAACCTGCTGATGAAGCTTTCTTGCTCAAGACACGCGCATGGTCATTGAGGTCTGAAACAGATAGAGATAAATCTGCAACAGCATTAAAGAGTGGATCAATCGTTGCCACCTTGACATTGATATCATCTGCCAAGACATTGACCTTAGCCAGCAATTCATTGGTATGATGTAAGGTCACATCCACATCTGAAGTCAAGGTTTTAATCGTCTTTTCTGTTTCATCGATAACACGTCCAAGCTTTTGTACAGTAATGATTAGATAGACTAAAAATACAATCAAAGCAAGGGCTACAAGAATATATGCAACTTCTAACATTTAGTTTTCCTCCTCTGAAATATAGTAAGGGGCCTTCTTTCGATTTTGATATAGAATGATAAAAATACCCAGTCCGATAAGGACAACTGATAGCCATTGAGACACTCGAAGACCAAAGAACATGAGGCTATCTGTTCGCATGCCTTCAATAATCATACGACCAAAACCATACCAAATCAAGTAAAAGGCCGTGATATAGCCTCGTCTGAGACTCTTCCATTTTCGTCTGACAATCAGAATCAAGGCAAATCCAAGAAGATTCCATAGAGACTCATAAAGGAAGGTCGGTTGACGGTAGCTCCCCTCAATATACATCTGGTCACGGATAAAACCAGGTAGATAATCCAGATTATCCACTGCTGCACCGTAGGCTTCTTGGTTAAAGAAATTGCCCCAGCGTCCCAAACTTTGGGCTATCATAACGCTAGGTGCCGCAATATCTAGAAAATCCCAAGTATTGATGAGTTTACGATCAGCAAAGATATAGAGTACAAGAGCCCCAGCTATCAAACCACCGTAAATGGCCAAACCACCATTCCAAATGGCAAAAATCTCTCCTACATTCTGACTATAGTAATCCAAACGGAAAATAACATAGTAGAGACGAGCTCCTAAAATAGCCAAAGGAAAGGCTATCAAGATAAAATCTAAAATATCATCTGGTATGATCTTCTTTCTAGGCGCTTCTTTCATGGTCAAATAAACCGCAAGAATCAAGCCTGTCACAATACACAAGGCATACCAACGAATGGCTAGGGGTCCTAGTTGAATAGCAATTGGATCAAGCATTTTGCACCTCATTTCGAGCGATGAGATTTGTCAAGCGTTCTTCGAACAAACGAGTCGCATCAAAGCCCATTTCCTTGGCACGATAATTCATGGCAGCTGCCTCAATCACGACAGAGATATTACGACCTGTTTTAACTGGAATACGGATACGAGGAATGGCTACGCCAGAAATTTCGAGTTCCTCTGCATTGTTTCCAAGACGATCAAAGGTCTTATGCGTATCGTAATTTTCCAAATAGACAGCAAGCTGAACCTGTGAAGAGTCCTTGACAGCACTGGCACCGTAGAGGCTCATGACATCGATGATCCCAACCCCACGAATTTCAATCAAGTGTCTCAAGATTTCAGCCGGTTCTCCCCAAAGAGTTAATTCATCCTTAGAGTAAATATCTACCCGATCATCTGCTACCAAGCGATGACCACGTTTGACAAGCTCCAGACCTGTCTCACTCTTACCGATTCCACTATCTCCCTGAATCAAGACACCCATCCCATAGATATCCATCAAGACACCGTGCACACTGGTACGTTCTGCCAAACGAGAATCCAGATAACTAGATAACTCTCCAGACAAACGACTAGTAGCTGTACGGCTGGTTAAAATGGCAATCTTACATTCTCTGGCTGCCTTTAACATTTCCTCTGGAACCACCAAACCACGAGCAACAATGACCGCAGGTGTCTCAGGTAGAAACATTTTTTTCAAAACTTCATAACGGCTGTTGGAAGGCATGCTGATCAGATAAGACCACTCCTTCATCCCCAAAAGTTGAATCCGCTCTGGCGTATAGTAGTCAAAATAGCCTGTCATTTCAAGACCAGGTCGCGTAATATCCGCTATATTGATTTCCTTTTCAAGCAATTCTGGTTCGCCATAGACAATGTCTAGTCTAAGCTTTTCAATCACTTCTTTTACTAAAACCGACATCATTTCCTCCTTCAATCAAGTTCTTTTTACTATTATATCAAATTGTGGGAGGAAGTTTCTGATTTTTGCAGGCTTTGGAGTATTTATTTAAAAGAAAAAGGACTAGATTTCTCTAGCCTTTCATTTCTAATTAGAATTTTTTACGTTTACGAGCTGCTTCTGATTTACGTTTACGTTTTACAGAAGGTTTTTCATAGAATTCACGTTTGCGTGTTTCTTGAAGAGTACCAGCTTTAGTAACCGCACGTTTGAAACGACGAAGCGCGTCGTCAAGAGATTCATTCTTACGTACTACTGTTTTAGACATTTTTTTCACTCCCTTCAAGTTTAATATCTATTTTATTCTACACGTAAAAGGAATAATTGTCAAGCAAAAATGCGGTTTAATTTTGATTTTTTCTTCCATTTATACAAGAGTTGAAAGCGCTTAGCGCCTGTTTATATGATGAAACAGGATTCAGTACTTATTTTTATCGAGAATATGGTCACTCATTAAAGGGATAGATCATATGTCTAAAAGAAGATATCAGAGGATTTCTTTGGTTGTAGCGCCTTCCTACTAGGAGATTTCTTATGAGAGGTACTTGTTTAAGCTTTGAAAATCGGACTTATACTCTTCGAAAATCTCTTCAAACCGCGTCAGCTTCGCCTTGCCGTAGGTATATGTTACTGACTTCGTCAGTTCTATCTGTAACCTCAAAACAGTGTTTTNNTCTATCCACAACCTCAAAATACTGTTTTGAGCAGCCTGTGGCTAGCTTCCTAGTTTGCTATTTGATTTTCATTGAGTATTATCATCTGATGTTTATCAAACAATCTACCAATTAAGCTTCTTCGTCTTCTTTACGACGACGGCCTGCAAGACCAAGACCAAGTAAGGCACTTGCGGCCGCTACTACCATAGATACTATAGAATCTACTGTACCTGTGTTTGGCAATTCTTTAGCGACTGTACGCACACTTGCTTGTGCTGATGCTGTTTGACCGGCGTTAACTGCTGCTTGAGTTGTAGCTGGAGCTACAGCTGGTGTTTGAGCAGCTTGGTCGTTAGTTGGAGTTGCATGATCAGTTGATAGAGCAACTTTCGCCATGAAGTCTTCGATACGTTTAATCATTGCATCCACTTCTGCTTGACTTGCGTCTGCATTAGCAAATACTTTCTTAGCATCTGCTGATAAGTCATTCGCTTCTTTTGCAGTTTCTGCATCAAGCTTAGCTGATTCTTTAATGATTAATTCATCTAATTGATGGATAGCACCTTCTAACTTAGCTTTATCCACTTTCACATCTGTGTTAGTTGATCCGTTATTTCTGCCATAATCTGGAAGAGAAGTTTCTGGTTTAGACTCCCCACTTTGTGAAGCAACAACTCTAACCGGTACTTTTACAGTTATTTCTTTTCCATCTGCTAATCTTAAAGTTACTTTAGCAAACTTGTCCCCTAATGTATTTGTATCCGGTAAATCTATGCTAATGACCGTAACATTCTCTGGTAAGTTTAGTTTAGCAATGACATCAGCTTGACGAATCGCTTTTCCACGTTCAACTGTTACTACTCCAGTAATAGATGATTGAATGAATGCTCCAAGGTCAAAAGATGGTCGTTCATAAACTAATGAATCTTGATCCAACTGATATAAGAAGGTACGTAAAGCTTTATCTAGTTCAGCTTCAGTTGTCGCTTTATCAATGGCATCTTTTGCTTCTTTTGCTTCTTTTGCTACTTTGACTTTTTCTTCTGCCTTTTGTTCTGGCGTTAAGCTTGTACTAGCTTCAATAGCAACCGTCGCTGTTTTAGCGGCATCAGCAATTTCTTTTTTAGCAGCTTCTCTGTCAAGATCCTTCAACAATTCTGCAGCTTTATCTAATTCTGCTTTTACTTCATCTACTTTTGCTTGTGCTGCTTTAGCTTCTTCTTTAGTCGCATTATTTTCTTTTGCTAAAACTTTTTCAGCTTCAGTTTTTGCCGCTTCTAACT
>NZ_VMLP01000036.1:0-34269 GCF_013276755.1 Streptococcus sp. 5004
CTCTTAACTTTTTTAGGATGGCATTCTCCACTCTCAGGTACTCATTTTCTGCTTGAAGGCGTTCTAACTCTGTCATCTCTTCGGGTTTCTTCTTTGGTTTACGTCCCATTTTAGGTACTCTCCCTTTTGTTTTCTCAACAATAGTATACCCGTTTTTCTTGTATTGCGCTAGCCAATTAAGAAGTATCGTACGACTTGGGAGGCCGTATTCAAGAGAAACTCTATCTTTAGTCCAGCCTTCATGTAAGACTTTATGAATCATTTCTTGTTTTAAATCAGGAGAATAGTAACGATTTTTTCCTTTTTTGACGAACTCTATTCCATAACGATCAATCAATTTAATCATGTACCTAATATTAGAATTGTTTATCCCAAATTTATTTGAAAGCTTCTCTAAGCTATATCCTTGTTTTCTAAGTTCATAGATCTGAACTTTATCATCATAAGTTAATTTCATAATAAAAATACCCCAAAAGTTAGATTTTTTCTGTCTAACTTTTGGGGTGCAGTTCAAAATTACCGTTTTTTGTTTGAATTCTATTACTATTAACTACCTATTATTACTAATATTATTACCAACAGTACTAATATTAGTACTAATTACCCTGAGGCCATCGTTTGTAAATTGACCCAAAACGTCAAATCCGTCATAAATTCCTTTATAAATAAAGAGTCCTAAAATTATAGATGAAATAATAATACTTGCACAAATAAAATATGTATGTTTTTTTTCATTCATAATATCGATTATCTCCTAAGTTAGTATAGACTAATAGTTGTATAGACTAATAGTTCCGTTTTGATTAAATGGGACTCTATAATAAGATTTGCCTGATATAGTACCTCCAAATGTAAATCCAGCTCCTAACAACTCTGCTTTAACTGAAGCTGAACCACTACTTTCTATAACTGCTGTTAAAGTGCCATTATAAGCATACTTTATTTTTGTTGTAGGGAATCCATTTGTAGACCAAACATCAATAGTTTTGTCTTCAATAGATGTGTTTGTAATAGAATTTGTTATTCCTAAGTAATAACCGTGAATTGAGTTAATCTGACGGAAAGAACCCTCATTATATAGCTCAATATTTACGCTTAATTGAACTGTAGTTCTAGCAAATGTTGCACTTCTTTTTAATGTGTGTGAAGTAACTGTAGATCGAGAGAGATCTGGAATAAATTCAATAGTTTCAACAACCTTTCCAGTATCACTATCAATAACAGTTGCAACTTCGTTGAATCCTGATTTCGAATATACTACTTCTGGATTAGGGATATTATAATCCTCAACAGTAAATTGCAGTTCGTTGAATTTTATAACAAGGTCATTAGTGGTATCGGCGTTTACAGAAATAGGCAAATAAAACAATGCTAAACAACTAAATAATAGAGTAATTAGTATTTTTTTCATGATAATGATCACCTACCATTCTTTCATAACTAAGTTGGATATTAAGGGTTGATAATTATAGTTTGTACATTGGAATCATCTGCTTTCTTATAGGAATATTAATTGAATAAGGCAATTTCTTTTTATTTGTATTCGCTTACATTTTATCATATAATGTTATTGTAGTCAAGAAAAATGTGCTATTATGTTAAAAAATATTTTTCAAAATATAAATGGACTGATTTATTTTGGATTTTATTTGTTATTTTGACCTGCCTCTTGACGGGTAATAATACTCTTTTCCCCCTTACCCATCAAGAAATCTCTTATCATGGGTGCTTATTGGGAATTACACTTGCCTTATATCATTTACTATTTATTGATAAGTTTGTTATCTCGAATCGAAAATAAAGTTTAGGGCTATGCTTGACTGTGTACCTTTAGGATTGATTTTGGAGGGAAGATTTTGTCTCTGTTATTTATTATTTTAAATTTGTTTATCTTGTACAAGATCTATTCTTTGAGGCGGGAGAAATCGAAATACTTGATTTATACGGCCTATATCATATTTGGGGTAAATGTAATATATGGTATTCAATGGTTATTAAAAGAACTGGTTTCAAAGATTTCCACTTAATGTATATAGAAACTCCAGTGATTTTTGCATAACAAAACGCATAAGATTAAGGTTTTTGAGTACCTGTTCTTATGCGTTTTTGTAATATTGGAGATTTTCGGTAAGTTTTATACCTTTGGGAAGTCTAGTTTAGAATGCTTTCCCAACCAAAATCTCTGCTTCAATGGTAATCTCTGTCAAGTCGCTCCAGTCAATCTTGCTCTGGTCAACGTGAAAGAGGAGAGGGGTCATGCTGAGTAGGGCTTGAAGTTGCTCTGATGTGATAGTCTTAGTCAGAGAGGCAGTTTGACTAGATAGGATGGTAAAGTGTTCTTGGAAATGATTTTTGATACCTTGATTAGAATAATCCTTGTTTGTCAGCTGGTTCTGTACCCTTTGACGGATTTCCTTGAGGTGATTTTCGGTTGGAATAACCTTTATCAAGATACCGTCTTTGGATAAAACGCGACGAAATTCTCCATAGTTGGCAGGTGAGAAGATATCAAGCAGAATGTCCATGCTAGCGTCTTTTATAGGAAGTCGTGCCAAGTCGCCAACGAACCAATTGACTGCCCAGTTTGGTTCACTCTTGGCAGCGATTTGGACGGAATCTTTGGAAATATCAAAGGCATAGAAAGTTTTTTCAGAGTGACTTTCTTGGAGTTTTCGAGAGTAGAAACCTTCGCCACAACCAATATCCAAGATTGTGGTGCTAGTTTCTGAATTTGCTAACAAGTCAGATACAGCATCTAAAATAGCTTGGTAAAAGCCAGCTTCTAGGATTTGTTGACGGTTTTGAAAGTTTTCCTTGTCGTAGTTAGCAGATTGCTTAATTTGAGGTGCCAGATTGACATAGCCAAATTTAGCCAAGTCAAAAGAATGACGATTGCTACATTTGAGACTGCTCTCTACCAGAGTCAGATTTTCTTGGCAGATAGGACAGGCAAAGGCAGTCGCAGAAGCGAAGCGCTGGAGTTTAGGTTTGAGATTTGTATTCATAGTTTAAGTGTATCAAAAGAGGCAAATGAAAGCAACTTTAGGAATAAGTAGATGGGAGATTCAGTAGAAATAAAACTAATTCTCCAATTTATAGAATAAAATTGCTTTTATATCTAAATTGCTATATAATAATATCTAGGAGGAAATAAGTATGTTAAAAGAAGTATTGACCGTCGCAAAAGTTGCGAAAAAATCATCACTCTTTTTAGGTGGTGTTGCATTTGGTACCCTTGGTTTGAAAATCTTGGCAAGTAAGGAAGCTAAAAAAGGTTATTCTAAAGCTTTGGCTAAGGCTTACAAGTTGAAAGACGAGCTAGATGCATCTGTTTCTGTTGTGAAGCAACATGGAGATGATGTCTTGCAAGATGCCAAATATTTGTACGAGCAAGAGAAAAAAGAAGAGCAATTAGATAGCCTTATAGGAGAATAATATGTCTTTTAAAGTGCTACATAGAGGATACCAACATATCCGACTATCATCTTCTTTTTCACTCACCTTGGATATTCAAGACTATCTTCGTTCCTTGGCGAGAGATGAAAAGGGGATTGAGTCTATCCAGTTTTACATGGATCAACAGCACTTTACTCTACGTATAAAAGAAGGCTTTTCTGTATTAGATAATGCAGAAGCCTTTTTAAAAAGAATTGATAAAGGGAAAGTTTCTGAGTTGATGACTCTTCCCATTCGTAGAGAAGAGAGTGCTTATTCTATTGTTTCAGGTGCAGCGGTTAAGCGTGTACTTTTTCGTAGTTTTGTGCCGTATCCTATTCGCTATATATGGACTTGTTATCAGGCTTTTGGTTATATTAGAGAAGCCTATCAAACACTAGCGCGTAAGGAACTAACGATGGAGGTCTTGGACTGTTCGGCGATTTTATTGTCCTTGTTTATGAACCAATCTAAGACAGCTAGCAATATCATGTTTATGCTTGATTTGGGGAATCATTTAGATCAGTGGTCCTTGAAAAAAACTGCAACAGATTTAGAACAGAGTCTTCTTGCAAAAGAGAGCGATGTATTCTTAGTACAGGGCGATACGGTCGTTAGTATCAAGAGTTCCGACGTTCAAATAGGAGATGTCTTGGTCCTATCTCAAGGAAATGAAATTCTGTTTGATGGACAAGTAGTTTCAGGTTTAGGTATGGTCAACGAAAGTTCCTTGACGGGAGAGAGTTTTCCAGTTGAAAAAAGAGAGTCTGATTCGGTTTGTGCAAACACAGTCTTGGAGACTGGGGAGCTACGCATTCGTGTAACCGATAATCAGATGAACAGCCGTATTTTACAGCTGATTGAGTTGATGAAGAAATCTGAAGAAAACAAGAAAACGAAACAACGCTATTTCATCAAGATGGCGGACAAGGTCGTCAAATATAATTTCTTGGGGGCTGGGCTGACTTACCTATTGACAGGTTCTTTTTCGAAGGCTATTTCTTTCCTATTGGTCGATTTCTCCTGCGCTTTGAAAATCTCTACTCCTGTAGCTTATTTGACAGCTATCAAGGAGGGGTTGAATCGTGAAATGGTGATTAAGGATGGGGATGTTCTGGAGAAATATCTGGAAGTTGATACTTTCTTGTTTGATAAGACGGGAACAATCACAACTAGCTATCCGATAGTTGAAAAGGTGTTACCTTTTGGGGACTATAGTGAGGAAGATATTCTCAGAATCAGTGCCTGTCTTGAGGAACACATTTATCATCCTATTGCTAATGCCATCGTCAAGCAAGCCGAGATAGAGGGAATTGAACATGAGGAAATGCATGGGAAACTCCAATATATCGCAAGTAAGGGAATCAAATCCCATATCGATGGGCAACCAGTTCTTATTGGGAATTATGTTTTGATGCAGGATGAGCAAATTCATATCAGTTCAGAACAAAATGCTTTAATTGAAGAGTACAAGAGTCACTACAATCTCTTATTCTTGGCTTATCAGAATGAATTGATTGGAATGTTCTGCATTCATACTCCTTTGAGAAAAGAAGCAAAAGCAGCCTTGGAGAAACTTAAGGCACAAGGGAAAAAATTGATTCTGGCAACAGGGGACACCTTGGTTAGGACAGAGGAATTAGTCAAAGATTTGCCCTTTGATCAGGTTTATACAGATTTGAAACCTGATGGGAAATTTGAGTTAGTAGAGGAACTGCAGAAAGCAGGTCACACTATTTTGATGGTTGGGGATGGGTTGAACGACTCAGCGGCTCTAACCCTATCAGATATCGGTGTGGTGATGAATGAGAGTGCAGATATTTCTAAGCAGATGAGTGATATATTATTGTTAGATAATCGCTTGGATTTCTTCCAAGAGTTGGATTGGCTATCATCATCTTTGCAAACACTCATCAAGAAGAATATTCAAGATACCGTTGTCGTAAATAGTAGTTTGATTGGCTTCGGCTTGTTTAACTGGCTCAGCCCTTCAAATCTTTCTATCTTACATAATCTAACAACCTTACGTATAGTCCTGCGTAGCCTGTCTATTAAGGCTAGATAGATGAGAGTTATTAACAGCAAAAAGGAGTTACCTTTCTTGAGGTTAACTCCTTTATTTATAGATAAATGTTGAATAGTTTAGTAAGTCAATACAAAGTATTTTTTCTTCCCACGACGGATAACAGTCAGTTCGTTCTCTAACTTATCTGCGTCACTCAAGACATAGTCAAGGTCTTGGATGCGGTCGCCGTTGACGTAGATAGCTCCGTTTTGGACGTCTTCACGGGCTTGGCGTTTTGAGTTAACCACACCAGATGACACGAGCAGTTCTACGATATTGTGGTTTTCGTCTGCCTGTACTTGGTAGTTTGGTACACCACGAAGTCCTTGTTTGAGTTCTTTAACAGAAAGATTTTTGATGTTTCCTGCAAAGAGTTGCTCAGTGATGTTGAGGGCTTCTTTGTAAGCTTCTTCTCCGTGAACAAGTGTAACAACTTCACGAGCCAAGATTTTTTGAGCCAAGCGTTCGTGTGGAGCTGCTTCAAATTGTTTACGGATGTCTTCAATCTCATCAAGTGACAAGAAAGTAAAGATTTTCAAGAAGCGAACAGCGTCTGCGTCCATCACGTTCATCCAAAATTGGTACATTTCGTATGGAGAAGTCTTTTCAGGATTGAGCCAGACTGCGTTTCCTTCTGATTTACCAAATTTCTTACCAGTTGCATCTGTGATCAGTGGAACAGTTATAACGTGGCCAGTCTTGTCAGCTTTACGACGAAGCAATTCAGTACCAGCTGTCATATTTCCCCACTGGTCAGAACCACCGATTTGTAGCGTTACGTTGTGGTCTTGGTTAAGGACGAAGAAGTCGTAACCTTGCATGATTTGGTAAGCGAACTCAGTGTAAGAAATCCCTGTTTCAATCCGTTTTTTAACAGATTCCTTACTCATCATGTAGTTGACCGTGAAGTATTTTCCAATGTCACGGAGGAAGTCAATGAAGCTGATGCTGCCAAACCAGTCGTAGTTGTTGACCATGACAGCTTTATTTTCGCCATTTTCAAAGTCAAGAAAACGAGAAAGTTGTCCTTGGATAGACTTGACCCAGCCATTTACTGTGTCTTTTGTTTGGAGACTACGTTCAGCATCTTTGAAGGACGGATCTCCGATGAGACCTGTAGCACCGCCAACGAGCGCATAAGGTTTGTGACCTGCTAATTGCAGGCGACGACTTGTCAAGATTGCGACAAGGTGGCCTAGGTGAAGGCTGTCAGCAGTTGGATCGTAGCCAGTATAATAAGAAACTTGACCTTCTTCTAGGGCTTTACGCAAAGCTTCTTCATCAGTCGTTTGAAATATCAAACCACGCTCTTTTAGCTCATCAAAAATGTGCATGTGTCTTTTCTCCTTTTTAAAATTATTGTTTCTAACTATTGTATCACAAACTTGGGCAATAGCCTAGCAGAATAGGGAAGAAAGTGGCTATTTTATTGAAAGTTTCCCTTTTGTGGTATAATAGATAAAGTGAGGAAATCCATGCAAAATCAATTAAATGAATTAAAACGAAAAATGCTGGAATTTTTCCAGCAAAAACAAAAAAATAAAAAATCAGCTAGCCCTGGCAAGAAAGGTTCAAGTGTCCAAAAATCTAAATCCTTAGAGAAGCCAGCCATTTTTCCAGCTATTTTACTGAGTATAAAAGCCTTATTTAACTTACTCTTTGTGCTCGGTTTTCTAGGAGGAATGTTGGGAGCTGGGATTGCTTTGGGGTACGGAGTGGCCTTATTTGACAAGGTTCGGGTGCCTCAGACAGAAGAATTGGTGAATCAGGTCAAGGACATCTCTTCTATTTCAGAGATTACCTATGCGGATGGGACGGTAATTGCTTCCATAGAGAGTGATTTGTTGCGCACTTCTATCTCATCTGAGCAAATTTCGGAAAATCTGAAGAAGGCTATTATTGCGACAGAAGATGAACACTTTAAAGAACATAAGGGTGTAGTACCCAAGGCGGTGATTCGTGCGACCTTGGGGAAATTTGTAGGTTTGGGTTCCTCAAATGGGGGTTCAACCTTGACCCAGCAACTGATTAAACAGCAGGTGGTTGGGGATGCACCGACTTTGGCTCGTAAGGCGACAGAAATTGTGGATGCTCTTGCCTTGGAACGCGCCATGAATAAGGATGAGATTTTAACGACCTATCTCAATGTGGCTCCCTTTGGCCGAAATAATAAGGGACAGAATATTGCAGGAGCTCAGCAGGCAGCTGAGGGGATCTTCGGTGTAGATGCCAGTCAGTTGACGGTTCCTCAAGCAGCATTTTTAGCAGGACTTCCACAGAGTCCCATTACTTACTCTCCTTATGAAAATACTGGAGAGTTGAAGAGTGATGAAGACCTAGAAATTGGCTTAAGACGGGCTAAGGCAGTTCTTTACAGTATGTATCGTACAGGTGCCTTAAGCAAAGACGAGTATTCTCAGTACAAGGATTATGACCTTAAACAGGACTTTTTACCATCGGGCACGGTCACAGGAATTTCACGAGACTATTTATACTTTACAACTTTGGCAGAAGCTCAAGAACGTATGTATGATTATCTAGCTCAGAGAGACAATGTCTCCGCCAAGGAGTTGAAAAATGAGGCAACTCAGAAGTTTTATCGCGATTTGGCATCCAAGGAAATTGAAAATGGTGGTTATAAGATTACTACTACCATAGACCAGAAAATTCATTCTGCCATGCAAAATGCGGTTGCTGATTATGGCTATCTTTTAGACGATGGAACAGGTCGTGTAGAAGTAGGGAATGTCTTGATGGACAACCAAACAGGTGCTATTCTAGGCTTTGTAGGTGGTCGTAATTATCAAGAAAATCAAAATAATCATGCCTTTGATACCAAACGTTCGCCAGCTTCTACTACCAAGCCCTTGCTGGCCTACGGTATTGCTATTGACCAGGGCTTGATGGGAAGTGAAACGATTCTATCTAACTATCCAACAAACTTTGCTAATGGCAATCCGATTATGTATGCTAATAGCAAGGGAACAGGAATGATGACCTTGGGAGAAGCTCTGAACTATTCATGGAATATCCCTGCTTACTGGACCTATCGTATGCTTCGTGAAAAGGGTGTTGATGTCAAGGGTTATATGGAAAAGATGGGCTACGAGATTCCTGAGTACGGTATTGAGAGCCTGCCAATGGGTGGTGGTATTGAAGTCACAGTTGCCCAGCATACCAATGGCTATCAGACCTTGGCTAATAATGGAGTTTATCATCAGAAGCATGTGATTTCAAAGATTGAAGCAGCAGATGGTAGAGTGGTGTATGAGTATCAGGATAAACCAGTTCAAGTCTATTCAAAAGCTACTGCGACAATTATGCAGGGCTTGCTGCGAGAAGTTCTATCCTCTCGTGTGACAACAACCTTCAAGACGAATCTGACTGTTTTAAATCCTACTCTGGCTAATGCAGATTGGATTGGGAAGACTGGTACAACCAACCAAGACGAAAATATGTGGCTCATGCTTTCGACACCTAGATTAACCCTAGGTGGCTGGATTGGGCATGATGATAATCATTCATTGTCACGTAGAGCAGGTTATTCCAATAACTCTAATTACATGGCTCATCTGGTAAATGCGATTCAGCAAGCCTCCCCAAGCATTTGGGGGAACGAGCGCTTCGCTTTAGATCCTAGTGTCGTAAAATCCGAAGTCTTGAAATCAACAGGTCAAAAACCAGGGAAGGTTTCTGTTGAAGGAAAAGAGGTAGAGGTCACAGGTTCGACTGTTACCAGCTATTGGGCTAATAAGGCGGGAGCTCCTACGACAAGCTATCACTTTGCCATTGGAGGAAGCGAATCAGATTATCAAAACGCTTGGTCAAGTATCGTTAGTACATTGCCAACTCCATCAAGCTCCAGCAGTTCAAGTAGTTCAAGTAGTAGTTCTAGCGATAGCAGTAACTCGAGTACTACACGACCTTCTTCTTCAAGGGCGAGACGATAAGTTCTATAAACTGTGCTAAATGAAGTGGCTAATCAATGGATTGCCACTTTTTTCTTTTTTCCTTTCGTGTTACAATAAAGGTATGAATCAGTATCAGAAAAAGATTGTTAAAGGAACCATTTATTCGCTCCTATCCGGCTTAATCTGGGGAATCTGTGGGATTTTAGGAGAGTACTTCTTTACTCATTACCAGGTGTCTTCGGGCTGGATTACCTCTATGCGTTTGACACTGGCAGGAAGTCTTGTACTCATTTGGTCTGCGATGCAATTAAAATCGCAAGTGTTTGATATTTGGCGAGATAAGAAAAATTACCTGCCCTTTTTGGCCTATGCTATTTTGGGGATTTTTTCAGTCCAATATTTTTTCTATCTCTGTGTAGAATACTCAAATGCAGCGACAGCGACTATTTTACAGTTTATTAGCCCTGTCTTTATCCTCTTTTACAATCGCTTGGTTTATCAAAAACGAGCGTCAAAAAGCGCTATTTTTTATGTTTTGGTTGCCATGCTGGGTGTTTGCTTGATGGCGACAAAGGGCGATCTCTCTCAGTTATCCATGACGCCACTGGCCCTTATAACAGGTCTGCTGAGTGCCATGGGGGTTATGTTTAATGTTATCTTACCCCAACCTTTCGCGAAGCGCTATGGTTTTGTACCCACGGTTGGGTGGGGGATGATTTTGGCCGGTTTATTTAGCAATGTCCTCTCGCCGGTTTACAAGCTGTCCTTTACTCTTGATATTTGGAGTATCTTGATTTGCCTCATTATCGCTTTCTTTGGGACGGCTTTTGCTTTTTTTATTTCCATGAAGGCTGTGTCCTTGGTTTCTCCTTTGGTGGTTTCCGTTATCAGTGCCAGTGAACCTCTCTCTTCTGCCCTTTTGAGTGTTTTGTTCTTAGGATTGGTAGTGGATTGGTCCCTTCTTCTAGCGATGGCCTTGATTATTTTACCCATGATATTTTTGTCTATAGAAGAAGCGAAAGAAAGTAGATAAAAAGTCTTTTCTTAATTCTAAAAGTGTGCTATACTAGAATGGTCAATAAAACACGGGGAGATAGTTGTGAAGAGTGTTTTTAGGTTGTATCGGTAGGGGCTTGCTTTTACCGACAGCACGTTTTATCTCACATCCCTAAAAATCATACCTAAAAACAAACAAAAAGGCTTCAAATTTGAGGCCTTTTTTGGTAGAATAGGTATCATTAAAATGAACTAGGAGGCGCCTATGACTGCCACAAAAATGAACGCTCAAGAAATTATCCAATTTATCGCCAATGCTGAAAAGAAAACCAGTGTTAAAGTAACCTTTGACGGACAACTTGCAACTGCTGTACCAAGCTCTGTTGTCAAACTAGGGAATGTCCTATTTGGAGACTGGAAGGATGTTGCTCCTCTTCTCGATGGTTTGGTAGAAAATCAAGACTATGTTGTTGAGCAAGACGCTCGTAATTCTGCAGTTCCCTTGCTAGATAAACGTGCTATCAATGCTCGTATCGAGCCAGGTGCTATTATCCGTGATCAGGTTGAAATTGGTGACAATGCTGTTATCATGATGGGAGCGGTTATCAATATCGGTGCTGAAATTGGTGCAGGAACCATGATTGACATGGGTGCTATCCTTGGTGGCCGTGCTATCGTTGGGAAAAACAGTCACGTTGGTGCAGGTGCCGTTCTTGCAGGTGTGATTGAGCCAGCTAGCGCAGAACCAGTCCGTGTTGGAGATAATGTTCTTATCGGCGCTAATGCAGTGGTTATCGAAGGGGTCCAAATCGGTAGTGGTTCAGTTGTCGCAGCAGGAGCTATTGTTACCCAAGATGTTCCAGAAAACGTGGTAGTAGCAGGTGTTCCAGCTCGTATCATCAAAGAGATTGATGCCCAAACCCAACAAAAAACAGCGCTAGAAGATGCGCTTCGTACCTTGTAATTGTAAAAGAAAAATAGAGGCGGAACCCTTCTTCCAGCCTCTTTCTGCTATATCGGAGGATAGATAGATGTTAGATTTGATTCAGACTAGACGAGATTTGCACCAGATTCCAGAGATTGGCTTGGAGGAGTTCAAGACTCAGGCTTATCTGCTGGATGTGATTGAGAAATTGACTGCGGGCAAGGATTTTGTCAAAGTTCGAACTTGGCGGACAGGGATTTTGGTCTATTTGCAGGGAAGTCAGCCAGATCGGACCATTGGTTGGCGAACAGATATTGATGGCCTGCCTATCGTAGAACAAACAGACCTGTCTTTCGCCTCTCAGCACCAAGGTCGTATGCACGCTTGTGGACATGATTTCCACATGACCATTGCTTTGGGATGTCTCGAGCGCGTCCTTGAGGAGCAACCAAAGAACAATCTACTCTTCCTATTTCAGCCTGCTGAAGAAAATGAAGCTGGTGGCATGCTCATGTATGAGGATGGCGCTTTTGGAGACTGGTTGCCAGACCAGTTTTATGGCCTCCATGTCCGTCCAGATCTGAAAGTTGGCCAGATTGCGACCAATACTCATACACTTTTTGCAGGGACTTGTGAGGTGAAGATTCGTTTCAAAGGCAAAGGTGGCCACGCAGCCTTTCCGCATGAAGCCAATGACGCTTTGGTGGCGGCTAGTTACTTTGTAACCCAAGTGCAGTCAGTTGTCAGCCGCAATGTCAACCCAATCGAGGGAGCAGTGGTGACCTTTGGCGTTTTTCAGGCTGGAACAACCAACAATGTCATCACAGACACAGCCTTTTTACATGGAACTATTCGTGCCTTAACTCAGGATATGAGCCTCTTGGTGCAAAAGCGGGTCAAAACAGTTGCAGAAGGAGTTGCAGCTGCCTTTGATATGGAAGTTGAAGTGGAACTCAAGCAAGGTGGATACCTACCTGTTGAGAACAATCCAGCCTTGGCGCGTGAACTGATGGATTTCTTTGAAGAAAAAGACGGAATCGAGCTGATTGATATCGAGCCTGCTATGACAGGTGAAGACTTTGGTTATCTTCTTTCAAAGGTTGATGGTGTTATGTTTTGGCTAGGTATCGATAGTCCCTACGCTCTTCATCACCCTCAAATGAGTCCTAAGGAAGAGGCTTTATCTATTGGGGTGGATGCGGTCTCTAGTTTCCTGAAAAAGAAGGCAGCAGAGTAGAGGAATTGTCTATGAAAGCAGAATTACGCAAGCAAGTCTTGCAAGAAATGAAGACTATATCTCAAGAGCAAAAACAGGCTATAGAGCAAGCTTTAACCGAGCGATTGTTACAACACCCCTTTTACCAAGAAGCCAAGGTTATTGCAACCTATCTCTCTTTTCCTCATGAGTTTCAAACGCAGGGATTGATTGAGCAGGCGCTGAAGGATGGCAAGAAGGTTCTGATACCCAAAACCTATCCCAAGGGGCACATGGACTTTGTGGTCTATGATCCGCAGCAGTTGGTAAAAACTTCCTTTGGCTTACTGGAACCACAGGGAGATTTGGAAGTATTGGATGCCTCTAAGATTGATTTGATTCATGTTCCGGGGCTGGCTTTTACGACAAAGGGTTATCGAATTGGCTATGGCGGAGGTTATTATGACCGCTATCTGGAACAGTTTACTGGTCATACTTTGAGTACGGTTTATCATTATCAAGTTCAGGACTTTATCCCTGAAAAGCATGATATTCCTGTTCAGGAGGTTCTGATTGATGAAAGAAATCTTTGATAGGCGTTACCCTGTGACGAGTTTCTTCCTCTTAGTGACGACCTTGGTATTTCTACTAATGTTGGTGACCACAGGAGGAAACTTTTACAGGGCAGATACCCTATTTCGATTTGGAGCTATGTATGGGCCTGTTATTCGGCTCTTTCCCGAGCAGGTTTGGCGTCTCTTCTCTGCTATTTTTGTTCATATTGGGTGGGAGCATTTCATTGTTAATATGCTTTCGCTCTATTATCTTGGTAGGCAAGTAGAGGAGATTTTCGGATCCAAGAAGTTTTGCTTTCTCTATCTCTTATCTGGAATGATGGGCAATCTCTTTGTTTTTGTATTTAGTCCAAAATCCTTAGCAGCAGGAGCTTCTACTTCTCTCTATGGGCTATTTGCTGCGATTATTGTTCTTCGCTATGCAACGCGTAATCCTTATATCCAGCAGTTGGGGCAATCTTATCTGACACTTTTTGTGATTAACATTATTGGAAGTGTTCTGATTCCAGGAATCAGTCTAGCAGGTCATATCGGAGGTGCAGTTGGTGGCGCATTTCTAGCAGTTATCTTTCCAGTTAGAGGAGAAAGACGGATGTATGGCGCTAGTCAGAGACTGGTAGCGTTAGTGTTGTTCGTAGGACTCGCAGTCTTACTTCTCTACAAGGGAATGGGAATGTGACGAGCTTATAATAATAGTTGTGTAATGAAAAAAGATAAGGCATTTTTTGAACCTTATCTTTTTATTTTATACTCAATGAAAATCAAAAAGCAAACTAGGAAACTAGCAGCAGGTTGCTCAAAGCACTGCTTTGAGGTTGTAGATAGAATTGACGAAGTCAGCTCAAAACACTGTTTTGAGGTTGCAGATAAGACTGACGAAGTCAGTAACCATATATACGGTAAGGCGACGCTGACGTGGTTTGAAGAGATTTTCGAAGAGTATTATTCCTTCTCAGCCAATTCTTTTCCAAGTTGGATGAGGTAATCCTTCAAGTCATCTTTGACTTGTGGATGTTTGAGGGCGTAGTCAATAGATGTTTTCATAAATCCAAACTTATCCCCAACGTCGTAACGAGCTCCTGTAAATTCACGGGCGAAAACACGTTGTGTTTTATTAAGGGTATCAATAGCGTCGGTAAGCTGGATTTCATTTCCAGCGCCAGGAGCTTGCTTTTCGAGGATGTCGAAAATTTCTGGTGTCAGAAGATAGCGACCGATGATTGCCAAATCACTTGGTGCATCTTCAGGAGCTGGTTTTTCAACGAAAGTTTCAACGCTATAGAGACCATTGATTCCTTCACCTTGAGGAGCGATAACCCCGTATGCTGAAACGTCTTCGTGTGGTACAGGCATGACAGCAATGGTTGATGCGTGTGTCTTTTCGTAATCATTCATCAGTTGTTTTGTCAAAGGAACGGCATTCTCGTCTGTGATGTCCATAAGGTCATCACCCAGCATAACAACGAAGGGTTCATTCCCCACAAAAGCTTTGGCTTGTAGGACAGCGTCTCCAAGACCACGAGGGTGAGTTTGGCGAATGAAATGGAGGCGCATACCAGTTGCTTCATCTACCAATTTTAACAAATCCGTTTTGCCTTTTTCCTTAAGATTGTATTCAAGCTCAAAGTTTGAGTCAAAGTGGTCCTCAATAGAACGTTTTGATTTACCAGTGACAACCAGAATATCTTCAATACCTGATTTGAGAGCCTCTTCCACGATAAACTGGATAGTTGGTTTGTCTACAATTGGCAACATTTCTTTGGCAAGAGCCTTGGTTGCTGGTAAAAATCGAGTCCCTAGTCCAGCGGCAGGGATAACTGCTTTTCTAACTTTTGATGTCATAAGAATCCTTTCTTTAGAGAGTTAAGACCACTCATTTTCTGCTTTAAATTCATTGTTCATGATGTCATAAATGGCATCTTTGATATTGGTTCCGTTGTAAATGACTTGGTAAATGGCCTGTGTAATCGGCATATAGACTCCAAGTTCTTGCGCTAGTTCATAGGCTGCTCGAGTCGTTGAAATTCCTTCAATCACCATGCCCATATTGGCTTCGATATCAGCTAGGGATTCTCCCCGACCAAGAGCATCTCCAGCTCTCCAGTTACGAGAGTGGACGGAGGTTCCCGTTACGATCAAATCTCCCACACCAGATAAGCCGCTATAGGTCAATGGATTAGCCCCGAGTGCTACCCCTAAGCGAGTAATTTCTGCCAAGCCTCGAGCGATGATGGCTGCCTTGGCATTGTCACCAAATCCCAAACCATGTAAAGCTCCAGCACCGACAGCAATAATATTTTTAAGAGCACCAGCAGTTTCAACTCCAATAACATCCGTATTGGTATAAAGTCGGAAGTAGTGATTACTAAAGAGCTCTTGAACGTATTGAGCTGTTTGTAAATCTTTAGAAGCAGCAGTGATTAAAGTTAGGTCACGTACAATGGTCTCTTCTGCATGACTAGGGCCTGAAACAACGACGATATCACTGCGGAGATGTTCAGGAATTTCTTCTTCAAGGATAGTTGATAATCGTTTATGGCTATCAGGTTCTAATCCCTTTGATGCGTGCATGATGATAGCCTTATGGTCTAAGGTTTTTGCAACTTGTTGGGCAACAAGTCGTGTCACTTTTGTTGGGACGACAAACAAAATCGCATCCACATCTTTTAATGCCTCTGCTAAGTCAGTGTAGGCAATGATATTTTCGTCTAGAACGACATCTTTAAAGTAGTGCTTGTTAGTATGATAGGTATTAATTTCATTGATTTGCTCGGGAATGTTTCCCCAAATACGTACCTCGTATCCATTGTCATTTAAGACTTGTGAAAGGGCAGTTCCCCAAGAACCAGGCCCCAAGACGGCGATGGTTTGTTTTTCCATGATTTCCTCCTTGATAGAGTTCTTTCTCTTATTCTATCATATTCTAGGGGATTTTGCACTTGCATTGCTGGGGAGTAGTGGCTTTGTGACTTGAAAAATATATAAAAACCGAGACGAAGTATTAAAGTCTTAGTCTTTAGTTAAAGTGAGAAGAAATCTGATAGATAGTTTGATTCAGTATATGCTATAATAGAGGTAAACAACTCAGGAGGTTCTTGTAGGTTGCGAGAGTTTGGCGAAAAAATTAAAAGATTACGTTTGGCTAAAAAAATCAGTCGTTCAGAATTTTGTGGTGATGAGTCTGAATTAAGTATCCGTCAATTAATTAGAATTGAAAATGGAGAATCCAGACCAACACTAACAAAGTTAAAATATATCGCTGAGCGTTTGGGAGTTGAAGATTACAAGTTGATGCCAAGTTATATAGAGTTGGATAAGGAATACCTAGAATTGAAGTATTTCTTGATGAGGACTCCTACATACGAAGATGAAACTATCGCCCAAAAGAAAGAGAGTGTTTTTGATAAGATTTTTGAAGAGTATTATGATAGGCTACCTGAGGAAGAAAGATTTATCATAGATGTTTTACAAGCATATGATGACTTTGGTTGGTGGAATGATGATAGCAATTTAGGAATGATTTTACAAGAGTATTTCGATCACATTTTGTTGAAATCAAAATATGAAGTTAACGATATTTTAATCATAAAGCTATTTTTGGTAAGATTAGTACACCAAAATACGATAATAGATGAGATTGAAGTGAATACCTTCTTAGTAATAGCTGATAAAATTTTACAACAAGTTGAGATGTTTGATATTGAATATTCATTTCTAATCAGAGATTCATTACTTTTGTTGTTAGGAATATTTGAAAAAATTGCTAATTACAGTCAATTTGAAGATATTCTCTATAAATTAAATGAAATTACCTCAAAGTCATACGACTATCAGAAAAAACCAATTATTCGACTATGGGAGTGGCGCTATTCATTATTTGTAAAAAAAGATTATCCAGTAGCTGAAAATTATTTTCAAGAAGCAAAAATATTTGCTAGAATGATTGATAATAGTCATTTGATAGAACAGCTAGAAAAACAATGGCAATATGACCTCCAGGATTTTTTTAAAAATAAACATTAGAAAATAAAAAAGTGACAAAAATGTCACTAGTTAAAAAGACCGAGAGAAAGTTTTCGAAATCATAAAAACGCATGATATCAGGTGTTTAAAAACTTGATATTATGCGTTTTATCATTTAAAGAGTTATTATGTTTTTCCCTTAGATTGAGTTCGTATCGAGTTCCTTTTTATACTAATTGAGTACTTATTAGTAGATAAGTTGTTGAAATTAGTGACATTTATGACCTTGGAGAATGTGTAACATAGAAGTATAATAATCCTGTAGAAAAAATAAGGAGAGAACATATGTTAGTGCTAGTTGTTGCCATTTTTTGGATTTATAAATAATAAAGATAGAATGGGAAGGTCTATGTTAGAACTAAAAAATATTAGCAAAAGTTACGAACAAGGGACGCTAAAAAATAATGTTTTAAGAGAAATAAATTTTAAGGTAGTTGAAGGAGAATTTGTATCGATAATGGGACCATCAGGTTCGGGCAAATCGACATTTATCAATATTTTGGGACTGATTGATTCTGAATTTAAAGGAGAATATATATTAGACGGAAAAAGTATTGAGAAGTTAAATGAAAATCAACAAGCAAGTTATCGTAATCGTGATATTGGATTTGTTTTTCAACAATTTCATCTTATTGATGAATATACTGTTAAAGAAAATATTTTATTATCATTCCTATATTCTGACCAACAGCCAGATATAGAATACATTGATAGTTTATTACAAGACTTAGGGCTTATAGATAAGATGAATGAGTACCCAAGTCATTTATCAGGCGGACAGAAGCAACGAGTTGCTTTAATTAGAGCTCTTGCTCATAAACCTAGATTTCTTATAGCGGATGAACCTACAGGTGCATTAGATGAGAAAAATAGGAATGAGATATTGCAAATTCTACAAAATTTGAATCATTCTGGAACGACAATTATTGTAGTAACTCACGATGAGTTTGTTGCCAGTCATTGTAGAACAAGGTATCGAATGAAAAATGGGTATCTAACATCTGAAGGAGAAGGATTACATGAAGTTTAAAAAGCTGTTAATAGATACTCTAAAGTTGTTAAAGAGGAATAAAAGACAAAGTATTCTGACATCCTTAGCCATCACAGTGGCAACATTTGTTTTATTAGTAATACTATCAAGTTCTTCCTATACAACTTCTACATTAGGTAATGATTTAAAGATAGAAGAAGACACAGCAACAATGACTTATACTCCTCAGAATATGTTGGATATTAGAGGGTTTACACAGGAAGATAAACAATTGGTTGAGCAAACTATTGGAAAACCTGCAAGACTTTCTTCCAGCTCTTATGCCTTGTATGCTGAAACGTATTTTAATGATTCTAAGCAGAATCTTAGTTTTCGAACATTGGGCGATTTGAATCAGAATGGTTTAGTTGTGCCTGCTTTATTAAAAGGAAGAGCATTAGAGGAACTAGATGGCGGTGTCGCTATTAGCGATAAGGCTCTCATGTCATTGACTCGAAAGGAAAATATTGAAACTTTTTTAGGAGAAACTATCAATATATCTGGAAAAGAATATCCAATTCAGGCAATATATTATGGATCAGCTGTTAATGAAAGATTACCTTCTTTATTGGTTACCAATGAAATCAAAGAGTTACTTTTAGGAGGAAGGGAATATTTTGATGAATTAGTAGTAGAAACTAATCAGTTGGAGAATATTAATAAGGCTTTATCTGCTTTAGATACTTATGGAATATTCCGCAAGGAAGGAACTTATGGATATATAGATAATAGAAGGGTATATGAGGAAACAAAGGCCCAAGCTACTACAATATTAAATTTCATTGCACTGTTATCAAGCATTTCAATTTTTGTAGCTGGTTTTGGGGTTATGAATGCTATGTTGTCTTCTGTTAGCGAACGTAGTAAGGAGATAGCCATTCGTCGAGCTTTGGGAGCTAAAAAATCTGATATTTATCAATCATATATGATGGAGGGGATTCTTTTATCGCTTCTGGGAGCTATAACTGGTATTGGAGTAGCGACATTATTTGTTGTTTTAATGAACATGAGTGGTTTTGTTACGACATTAACTCTGGATCATATTTTGATTACTCTATTCACAACGGGTGTATTTGGAATTGTATTTAGTATTATGCCTGCAATGGTTGCAGCAAATAAAAATGTTATTGAAGGTCTAAGGTAATGATGGATGTGAATTTAAAGGAGGTAAAATGAAATTTACAAAAATAGATGGAGTATTTTCTCTAATGTTAATTGTGGAATTTACAATATGTTTTTTTACACTAGATAATTTTAATCTTTTTCAATTTATGTTATTCGTACAAATTATACCGTCAATAGTATTAGCTTTGTTATCGGGAAGTATTTCTTCTAGAAGTAAGCACAGCTGGGTGTTATTAATTATTTTTGGAATGATCTATGCCTTAATGATGTTTGGAATTTTCAGAGTTACTCCTATGACGCTTATAGAACAAAATACGATTCAATCTGAAACTTCCGTATTTACATTCAATAGAAATTTACAGTTGGGAACTTATTTTGGATTTTTCCTACAGGAATTTTTACTAGGAGCTTTTATTTGCACTATTTCAAAAATTTTTGGAAGAATTAAACAAGGGAAATTTTAATGAAGACTGCATTAAAAAGAAGAATTGCTTTTGCAGTTATTTAGAAAATGATATTATTGAAATGGTGTAACATTTGGAGAAAATTATTTTTGAACGAAAAAGATTTGAGTATGTCGGTCCTAAGAGAAAGCAAGTAAAGGACTTTATGATTCTAAAAAATTTCATGTCTAAGATAATTCAAGTTGAAATCAGAGTGGAGGGATACTTGTTAGAACTTCTTATTTTAAAAGAGATGAGTCTAGAATTCTATAATTTAGATTTTCTTTCTTTGCCCTATGATGTCAATATAGATGTGAAAGAAGTTGTAGAGGATGTTGATTTAACAGTCTATAAGAATAGTAAATATAGGGAGTTTAATTTCTTTAAAAATATTTGTAAATGATATTTTTGAAAGTCTATCCATCCCTATATTAGAATTGCTACAACAAGTTTTCAACACTTGTTTCAATTGAACATACTAAAAACCGAGACTCAGTATTAAACTCTTAGTCTCGGTTTTCATATTTCTTAAAGAATAGCTAGGTTTATTTCAATTGATCTGTAATGTCTTTTGACAGTAACATTCCCAGATGATAAGTTTTATTGATGTAAGCAATGACATCATTAATATTTTCAGTCGTGTGAATTTTCTCTTTGATGTCAGTCCTAAATGTTTCATCCTTCAAAAGTTGTTCTTGGTAGAGCCTTTGCAGTCTCTCCTTTTCGTACTTATTGAGCAGAAAAAGGAAAACCAAGCTAATTACAACGAGGATATAAGCATATTGGCTCATAGGAAATCTCCCTGTATGATAAAGAAGTAGTAGTGAGTAGATTGAATTAGTGAAGCGTTTAGACAAGTATCTCTAGTTACGACGTTCTGGAACATAAATCGATCATATTTATGTCCTAAAACTAGTGAAGCACCTAGCCAAATCTCTGATAGGATTTGGCGTTAGTTACTTAGACTACTTTACAATAAAGTGATTAAAAGATTACGACATGAGCCTAACCAAATCGATATTATTTGGTTAGGTGAATTAGTGAAGCGTTTAGGCAATTCGCCATATAGCGATTGCCGTCAAGAGACTAGGAACTTTAGTTCCAGTCTCTTGTAACGATTTACATCTTCTCAGGCGCTTCTACTCCAAGCAAGCGAAGGGCTTCTTTGAGAACGACTGCGGTTGCGTAGCTGAGGGCTAGACGGCTGTCGCGTTCTGGGCTTTCATCCAAGATACGTGTATGTGCATAATATTTGTTAAAGGCTTGAGCCAGGCTAATTGCAAATTTAGCAATGATAGAAGGTTCAAAGTTATCCGCCGCACGGTTGATAATACGTGGGAAGTCTTGGATGAGTTTGATGATTTCCCAGCTTTCAGCATCATTCAAGCTATAGTTGCCGGCTGTTTCTGGTTTGAAGTCTGCTTTACGTAAGATAGATTGGATACGAGCGTAGGCGTATTGAACATAAGGTCCAGTTTCACCCTCGAAGGATACCATAGCCTCTAGGTCGAAGTCGTATCCATTTGTACGGTCGGTCTTGAGGTCATAGAATTTAATGGCTCCAACTCCAACAGCATGGGCTACCTGATCTTTATTTTCAAGTTCAGGATTTTTAGCCTCTATTTGGGCCTTGGCACGGCTAATAGCCTCTGCAACAGTAGGCTCTAGCAAGATGACATTCCCTTTACGAGTAGAGAGTTTCTTCCCTTCTTTTGTAACCAAACCAAAAGGAACGTGGGTAATGTTGTCACTCCAGTCGTAGCCCATCTCTTGCAAGACAGCTTTGAGCTGTTTAAAGTGGGCAGATTGCTCTTGACCAACGACGTAGATAGATTTGGCAAATTGGTATTCATTTTTACGGTAAAGGGCTGCGGCCAAGTCACGTGTGATGTAGAGAGTTGCACCATCAGATTTCTTGATGAGGGCTGGATGTTCAATTCCATATTTCTCAAGATTTACAACCTGGGCACCTTCTGATTCAACAAGAAGGCCTTTTTCAGAAAGAATGTCTACAACTGCATCCATCTTATCGTTGTAGAAGGCTTCTCCGTTGTAGCTGTCAAATTCGACTTGCAATTCATTGTAAAGGCGGTTAAATTCCACTAAACTTTCATCACGGAACCATTGCCAAAGAGCGAGAGCTTCCTCGTCGCCATTTTCAAGCTTACGGAACCATTCGCGTGCTTCTTCATCCAAGCTAGGGTCATTTTCAGCCTCAGCATTGATGCGGACATAGAGTTTAAGAAGTTCATCAATTGGATGAGCTTTTACAGCTTCTTCGTCGCCCCATTTTTTGTAGGCAACAATCAACATCCCAAACTGTTTACCCCAGTCTCCCAAATGGTTGACCTTGACTGTTTGATAACCGATTTTTTGGAAGATATGTGACAAGCTATCTCCGATAACAGTTGAGCGCAGGTGACCAATAGAGAATGGTTTAGCGATATTGGGACTAGACATATCGATAACAACATTTTCTTGTTTGCCAATAGTTTGATCAGCATAGTGTTCTTTTTCAGTGATAACAGCTTGCAATACTTGAGCAGAAATGGCAGATTTATCAAGGAAAAAGTTAACGTAAGGTCCCGTTGCGACAACCTTCTCAAAGGCTTGGCTGTTAATTTTTTCAGCCAGTTCAGCCGCAATCATTTGAGGTGCTTTACGTTCGACTTTTGCAAGAGAAAAAGCAGGGAAAGCAATGTCTCCCATTTCTGAGTTTTTAGGGGTTTCCAGTAAATTTAAAATAGCCTCTTGGTTCAGGCTATCAATGACGCTAGCCAATTCGCTAGCAATCAATTCTTTTGTATTCATTATGAGCTCCTTTTGGACTTTTCTACTATTTTATCACATTTTTAAAGAAAGAAGAAAAACTTTTTGAAATCTCCTATTTTTTTGGTATAATATAGTTATAAAAATAGTTATAAATATTCACATAAGAGGATTTTATGAGAAAAAGAGATCGTCATCAGTTAATAAAAAAAATGATTACTGAGGAGAAATTAAGTACACAAAAAGAAATTCAAGATCGGTTGGAGGCACACAATGTTTTTGTGACACAGACAACCTTGTCTCGTGATTTGCGCGAAATCGGCTTGACCAAGGTCAAGAAAAATGATATGGTGTATTATGTACTAGCAAATGAGACAGAAAAGATTGATTTGGTGGAATTTTTGTCTCATCATTTAGAAGGTGTTGCAAGAGCAGAGTTTACTTTGGTGCTTCATACCAAACTGGGAGAAGCCTCTGTTTTGGCAAATATTGTAGATGCAAACAAGGATGAATGGATTTTAGGAACAGTTGCTGGTGCCAATACCTTATTGGTTATTTGTCGAGACCAGCACGTTGCCAAACTCATGGAAGATCGTTTGCTAGATTTGATGAAAGATAAGTAAGGTCTTGGGAGTTGCTCTCAAGACTTATTTTTGACAAGGAGAGACGGAAAATGGCGACAGAAAAGCTATCACCCGGCATGCAACAGTATGTGGATATTAAAAAGCAATATCCAGATGCGTTTTTGCTCTTTCGGATGGGTGATTTTTATGAATTATTTTATGAGGATGCGGTCAATGCTGCGCAGATTCTGGAAATTTCCTTAACGAGTCGCAACAAGAATGCCGACAATCCGATTCCTATGGCGGGTGTCCCCTATCATTCTGCCCAACAGTACATCGATGTCTTGATTGAGCAGGGCTATAAGGTAGCCATTGCAGAGCAGATGGAAGATCCTAAACAAGCAGTTGGGGTTGTGAAACGAGAGGTTGTTCAGGTCATTACCCCAGGGACAGTGGTCGATAGCAGTAAGCCGGATAGCCAGAATAATTTCTTGGTTGCCATAGACCGAGATGGCAATCAGTTTGGTCTAGCTTATATGGATCTAGTGACAGGTGATTTTTATGTGACAGGTCTTTTGGATTTCACGCTGGTTTGTGGGGAAATCCGTAATCTCAAGGCGCGAGAAGTGGTGCTGGGCTATGACTTGTCTGAGGAAGAAGAACAAATCCTTAGTCGTCAGATGAATCTGGTACTTTCCTATGAAAAAGAAACCTTTGAAGACCTTCATTTATTGGATTCACGATTAGCACCTGTGGAGCAAGCGGCATCTAGTAAGTTGCTCCAGTATGTTCATCGGACTCAGATGAGGGAATTGAACCACCTCAAGCCTGTTATCCGTTATGAAATCAAGGATTTCTTGCAGATGGATTATGCGACCAAGGCTAGTCTGGATTTGGTTGAGAATGCTCGTTCAGGCAAGAAGCAAGGTAGTCTTTTTTGGCTTTTGGATGAAACCAAAACAGCTATGGGTATGCGGCTCTTGCGTTCTTGGATTCATCGCCCCTTGATTGATAAGGAACGAATCGTCCAACGTCAAGAAGTAGTGCAGGTCTTCCTCGACCATTTCTTTGAGCGCAGTGATTTGACAGACAGTCTCAAGGGTGTTTATGACATTGAGCGCTTGGCTAGTCGGGTTTCTTTTGGTAAAACCAATCCAAAGGATCTCTTGCAGTTGGCGACTACCTTGTCTAGTGTGCCACGGATTCGTGCGATTTTAGAAGGGATGGAGCAACCTGCTCTAGCCTATCTCATCGCACAACTGGATGGAATTCCTGAGTTGGAGAGTTTGATTAGTGCAGCGATTGCTCCTGAAGCTCCTCATGTGATTACAGATGGGGGAATTATCCGAACTGGATTTGATGAGACTTTAGACAAGTACCGTCGCGTTCTCAGAGAAGGGACTGGCTGGATTGCTGAGATTGAGGCTAAGGAGCGAGAAAACTCTGGTATCAGCACGCTTAAGATTGACTACAATAAGAAGGATGGCTACTATTTCCATGTGACCAATTCTCAACTGGGAAATGTGCCAGCCCATTTTTTCCGCAAGGCGACGCTGAAAAACTCGGAACGCTTTGGAACTGAGGAATTAGCCCGTATCGAGGGAGATATGCTGGAAGCGCGTGAGAAGTCAGCTAATCTAGAGTATGAAATCTTTATGCGTATTCGTGAAGAGGTCAGCAAGTACATCCAACGTTTACAAGCTCTAGCCCAAGGAATTGCGACAGTTGATGTCTTACAGAGTCTGGCGGTTGTGGCTGAAACCCAGCATTTGATTCGACCTGAATTCGGAGATGATTCGCGAATTGATATCCAGAAAGGGCGCCATGCTGTTGTTGAAAAGGTTATGGGGGCTCAGACCTATATTCCTAATACGATTCAGATGGCAGAAGATACCAGTATTCAACTAATTACAGGGCCCAACATGAGCGGGAAGTCTACCTACATGCGTCAGTTAGCCATGACGGCGGTTATGGCCCAGCTGGGTTCTTATGTGCCAGCAGAAAGCGCCCATTTACCGATTTTTGATGCGATTTTTACCCGTATAGGAGCAGCAGATGACTTGGTTTCAGGTCAGTCAACCTTTATGGTGGAGATGATGGAGGCCAACAATGCCATTTCGCATGCAACCAAAAATTCCTTGATTCTCTTTGATGAGTTAGGTCGTGGAACTGCAACTTACGATGGTATGGCTCTTGCTCAGTCCATCATCGAATACATTCATGAACATATCGGAGCCAAGACTCTCTTTGCGACCCACTACCATGAGTTGACTAGTCTGGAGTCTAGCTTGGAACACTTGGTCAATGTCCACGTGGCAACTTTGGAGCAGGATGGGCAGGTCACCTTCCTTCACAAGATTGAACCAGGGCCAGCTGATAAATCCTACGGTATCCATGTTGCCAAGATTGCTGGCTTGCCGGCAGACCTTTTAGCAAGGGCGGATAAGATTTTGACTCAGTTAGAGAATCAAGGGACAGAAAGTCCTGCTCCCGTGAGACAAACAAGTGCTGTCACTGAACAAATTTCACTCTTTGACGAGCCTGAAGAGCATCCTATCCTAGCAGAATTAGCTAAACTGGATATTTACAATATGACACCTATGCAGGCTATGAATGTCTTGGTCGAGTTAAAACAGAAACTATAAAGAGAAAATTACTAGTCATTCTAGCTGTATCAAGGAGACTTTTTTGACAATCCCCCACTTTTTTGCTAGAATAACATCACACAAACAGAATGAAAAGGAGCTGACGCATTATCGCTCCCTTTTGTCTATTTTTTAAGGAGAAAGTATGCTGATTCAGAAAATAAAAACCTACAAGTGGCAGGCCTTGGCTTCGCTCCTGATGACAGGCTTGATGGTTGCTAGTTCACTTTTGCAACCGCGTTACCTGCAGGAAGTGTTAGACGCCCTCCTTGCTGGAAAATATGAAGCTATTTATAGTATTGGGGCTTGGTTGATTGGTGTGGCCGTAGTCGGTCTAGTTGCTGGTGGACTCAATGTTATCCTTGCAGCCTATATTGCCCAAGGAGTTTCATCTGACCTTCGAGAGGATGCCTTCCGTAAAATCCAAACCTTTTCTTATGCCAATATTGAACAATTTAATGCGGGAAATCTAGTCGTTCGTATGACAAATGACATCAACCAGATTCAGAACGTGGTCATGATGACCTTCCAGATTCTTTTCAGACTTCCCCTCTTGTTCATCGGTTCCTTTATCCTGGCGGTTCAAACCCTACCTTCTCTGTGGTGGGTGATTGTTCTCATGGTAGTCTTGATTTTTGGTTTGACTGCTGTCATGATGGGGATGATGGGGCCACGATTTGCCAAGTTTCAAACCCTTCTTGAGCGCATCAATGCCATTGCCAAGGAAAATCTGCGCGGTGTTCGTGTGGTCAAGTCCTTTGTCCAAGAAAAAGAGCAGTTTGCTAAGTTTACAGAAGTTTCAGACGAGCTTCTTGGTCAAAATCTTTACATTGGTTATGCCTTTTCAGTGGTGGAACCCTTCATGATGTTAGTTGGCTATGGGGCGGTATTCCTCTCTATTTGGCTAGTTGCAGGGATGGTCCAGTCGGCTCCTTCTGTTGTTGGTTCCATTGCTTCCTTTGTCAATTACCTGAGCCAGATTATCTTTACCATTGTTATGGTTGGATTTTTAGGAAATTCTGTCAGTCGTGCCATGATTTCTATGCGTCGTATTCGAGAAATTCTGGATGCAGAGCCAGCCATGACCTTCAAGGATGTCCCAGATGAAGAGTTGGTCGGAAGTCTTAGCTTTGAAAATGTGACCTTTACCTATCCAATGGACAAGGAACCAATGCTGAAAGATGTGAGCTTTACTATTGAACCTGGTCAGATGGTTGGTGTCGTTGGAGCGACTGGTGCAGGAAAATCAACCTTGGCTCAATTGATTCCACGTCTCTTTGACCCGCAGGAAGGGGCTATTAAAATCGGAGGCAAGGATATTCGAGAAGTGAGTGAAGGAACCCTGCGTAAAACTGTTTCCATCGTTCTCCAACGTGCCATTCTCTTTAGTGGAACGATTGCAGATAACTTGAGACAGGGTAAGGGAGATGCTACTCTATTTGAAATGGAACGCGCAGCTAATATTGCCCAGGCTAGTGAATTCATTCATCGTATGGAGAAAACCTTTGAAAGTCCAGTTGAGGAACGGGGAACCAATTTCTCAGGTGGGCAAAAGCAAAGGATGTCGATTGCGCGTGGAATTGTTAGCAATCCACGTATTCTGATTTTTGATGATTCGACCTCGGCCTTGGATGCCAAGTCAGAGCGTCTGGTCCAAGAAGCCTTGAATAAGGACTTGAAGGGAACAACAACCATTATCATCGCTCAAAAGATTAGCTCGGTTGTCCATGCAGATAAGATATTGGTGCTGGATCAAGGACGATTGATTGGTCAAGGGACGCATGCAGACTTGGTTGCTAACAATGCCGTTTACCGTGAAATCTATGAAACACAGAAAGGAAAGGAGGAGTAAAATGAAGACAATTCAATTTTTTTGGAATTATTTTAAAGTCTATAAGCTATCATTTGTAGTTGTCATTCTGATGATTGTTCTGGCGACTCTTGCTCAAGCCCTCTTTCCGGTCTTTTCTGGACAAGCAGTGACGCAGTTAGCTAATTTAGTTCAAGCTTATCAAGATGGCAATCCAGAACTTGTTTGGCAAAGCCTATCAGGAATCATGGTCAATCTTGGCCTGCTGGTTTTGGTTCTATTTATCTCTAGTGTCATATACATGTGTCTCATGACGCGCGTGATTGCAGAGTCGACCAACGAGATGCGTAAAGGTCTTTTTGGCAAATTGGCTCGTTTGACCGTTTCTTTCTTTGACCGCCGACAAGATGGCGATATCTTATCTCGTTTTACCAGTGATTTGGATAATATCCTCCAAGCCTTTAACGAAAGCTTGATTCAGGTCATGAGCAATATTGTTTTATACATTGGTCTGATTCTTGTTATGTTTTCGAGAAATGTGACGCTGGCTCTCATCACCATTGCCAGCACACCAGTAGCCTTCCTCATGCTGATTTTCATCGTAAAAATGGCACGGAAATACACCAACCTCCAGCAAAAAGAGGTAGGGAAGCTCAATGCCTATATGGACGAGAGTATTTCAGGCCAAAAAGCCGTGATTGTGCAAGGAATTCAAGAGGATATGATGGCAGGATTTCTTGAACAAAATGAGCGCGTGCGCAAGGCAACCTTTAAAGGAAGAATGTTCTCAGGAATTCTTTTCCCTGTCATGAATGGCATGAGTCTGGTTAATACAGCCATCGTTATCTTTGCTGGTTCAGCTGTACTTTTGAATGATAAGGCCATTGAAACAAGTACCGCCCTAGGTTTGATTGTTATGTTTGCCCAATTTTCTCAACAGTATTACCAGCCTATTATTCAGGTTGCAGCTAGTTGGGGGAGTCTTCAGTTGGCCTTTACAGGTGCTGAACGGATTCAGGAAATGTTCGATGCAGAGGAAGAAATCCGACCTGAAAACGCCCCGGCCTTCACTCAGTTGCAAGAAGGTGTTGAAATTAGTCACATTGATTTCTCGTATTTGCCTGATAAACCTATTTTGAAAGATGTCAGCATTTCCGCTCTGAAAGGACAGATGACGGCGGTTGTTGGTCCAACAGGTTCAGGGAAAACGACTATTATGAACCTCATCAATCGCTTTTATGATGTTGATGCTGGTGGGATTTATTTTGATGGGAAAGATATTCGTGACTATGATTTAGATAGTCTCAGAAGTAAGGTGGGAATTGTCTTGCAAGATTCGGTCTTGTTTAGCGGAACGATTCGAGACAATATCCGTTTCGGTGTACCAGATGCCAGTCAGGAAATGGTTGAGGCAGCAGCCAAGGCAACCCACATTCACTACTATATCGAAAGTTTGCCTGATAAGTACGATACCCTTATAGATGATGATCAGAGCATCTTCTCAACTGGGCAGAAGCAGTTGATTTCTATCGCTCGAACCCTGATGACAGATCCAGAAGTTCTCATTCTCGATGAAGCAACTTCAAACGTAGATACGGTGACAGAAAGTAAGATTCAGCATGCCATGGAGGCGGTTGTAGCAGGTAGAACCAGTTTCGTCATTGCTCACCGTTTGAAGACCATCCTCAATGCTGATCAGATTATTGTCCTTAAAGATGGAGAAGTCATTGAACGCGGTAACCACCATGAACTCTTGAAACTGGGTGGATTCTACTCAGAACTCTATCACAATCAATTTGTCTTCGAATAAGAAAGAAGTTGTCCCCTTGGGCAGCTTTTTCTTGTCCATAAAAAATTTTTATCACGGCCTTTAAAAAAACATATTAGACGAAAGACGTTTTGAGTGATAAGATAGGACTATCGTTAACATTCGAAAGGAGAGACATCATGGCTAGAACGGTTGTAGGAGTTGCTGCAAATCTATGTCCCGTAGACGCAGAAGGCAAAAACATTCATTCATCTGTATCTTGTAGATTCGCAGAGAGCATTCGTCAAGTCGGCGGTCTCCCTTTAGTCATTCCTGTTGGTGACGAGTCAGTCGTGCGCGATTATGTAGAAATGATTGACAAGCTCATCTTGACAGGTGGGCAAAATGTCCATCCTCAATTTTACGGAGAGAAAAAGACCATCGAGAGCGACGATTACAATCTAGTGCGTGATGAATTTGAATTGGCACTCTTGAAAGAAGCGCTCCGTCAGAATAAACCAATTATGGCAATCTGTCGCGGTGTTCAACTTGTCAATGTTGCCTTTGGTGGAACCCTAAATCAAGAAATAGAAGGACACTGGCAAGGATTACCTTTCGGGACATCTCACTCTATTGAGACAGTAGAAGGAAGCGTGGTGGCTAAGCTATTCGGAAAAGAAAGTCAGGTCAACTCAGTTCATCGTCAAAGTATTAAAGATTTGGCACCTAATTTCCGTGTAACTGCTATTGATCCAAGAGACCAGACCATTGAAGCGATTGAGTCTATCGATGAGCACCACATTATCGGTTTGCAGTGGCATCCAGAGTTTCTGGTCAATGAAGAAGATGGCAATTTAGAATTATTTGAGTATTTATTGAATGAACTGTAACGACTGGAACATCTAGTCGTTCTTTCTTTTATTTTTTCAAAATTTTTGGAATGTGGGATTTTTACGCAAACGTTTGAATTCTGATAAAAATTGGAGAAATTCGACAAAAAAACTTGAAAAAAACGAAGGTAAGCGTTATGATAGAAAAGAAGAAATATTGGAGGAATAACATGTCACATATTAAATTTGATTATTCAAAAGTCTTAGACAAATTTGTTGCACCACATGAAGTGGAATACATGCAATCACAAGTAACAGCAGCAGATGAATTGATCCGTAAAGGAACTGGTGCTGGTAGCGACTTCTTGGGATGGTTGGACCTTCCTGAAAACTACGACCGCGAAGAATTTGACCGCATCTTGAAAGCTGCTGAGCAAATCAAATCAGACAGCGATGTTTTGGTTGTGATCGGTATCGGTGGATCTTACCTTGGTGCGAAAGCAGCAATCGACTTCTTGAACCACCACTTTGCAAACTTGCAAACAAAAGAAGAACGCAAAGCTCCACAAATCCTTTACGCAGGAAACTCAATCTCATCTACTTACCTTGCTGACTTGGTAGAGTATGTTGCAGACAAAGACTTCTCAGTAAACGTGATTTCTAAATCAGGTACAACAACTGAACCAGCTATCGCTTTCCGTGTCTTCAAAGAACTCTTGGTTAAGAAATACGGTCAAGAAGAAGCCAACAAACGTATCTATGCAACAACTGACCGCCAAAAAGGTGCTGTTAAGGTTGAGGCAGATGCTAACGGTTGGGAAACATTTGTGGTTCCAGATGACATCGGTGGACGCTTCTCAGTATTGACAGCCGTTGGTTTGCTTCCAATCGCAGCATCAGGAGCTGACATCAAAGCCCTTATGGAAGGTGCGAATGCAGCTCGCAAAGACTACACTTCAGATAAAATCTCTGAAAACGAAGCTTACCAATATGCAGCTGTTCGTAACATCCTTTACCGTAAAGGCTATGCAACTGAAATCTTGGTAAACTACGAGCCATCGCTTCAATACTTCTCAGAATGGTGGAAACAATTGGCTGGTGAATCAGAAGGAAAAGACCAAAAAGGGATCTACCCAACTTCAGCTAACTTCTCAACTGACTTGCACTCATTGGGTCAATTTATCCAAGAAGGAACTCGTATCATGTTTGAAACAGTTGTCCGTGTTGACAAACCTCGTAAGAACGTGATTATCCCTAGCTTGGAAGAAGACCTTGACGGACTTGGTTACCTTCAAGGAAAAGACGTTGACTTTGTAAATAAAAAAGCAACTGATGGTGTTCTTCTTGCCCACACAGATGGTGATGTACCAAACATGTACGTGACTCTTCCTGAGCAAGATGCTTTCACTCTTGGATACACTATCTACTTCTTCGAATTGGCTATCGCTCTTTCAGGTTACTTGAATGCCATCAACCCATTTGACCAACCAGGTGTTGAAGCTTACAAACGCAACATGTTTGCCCTTCTTGGAAAACCAGGATTTGAAGAATTGAGCAAAGAACTTAACGCACGTCTATAATAGAAGAAAAGAGTGGTTTGTCCACTCTTTTTACTCTCTTTATCCATAGAAATTGGACTCAGCCAAGACTTGTGATATAATATAGAGAGCAAAAAGGCAGACGCCTAGAGACTTTATAGGAGAAACTATGTCAAAAGATATCCGCGTACGTTACGCACCAAGTCCAACAGGACTACTACACATCGGAAATGCCCGTACAGCATTGTTCAATTACCTTTATGCCCGTCATCACGGTGGGACTTTTATTATCCGTATCGAAGATACTGATCGTAAACGCCATGTCGAGGATGGTGAACGTTCACAACTTGAAAACCTTCGTTGGTTAGGCATGGATTGGGATGAAAGCCCAGAAACACATGAAAATTATCGCCAGTCTGAGCGTTTGGACTTGTATCAAAAATACATCGACCAACTGTTAGCTGAAGAAAAAGCCTACAAATCTTACGTCACAGAAGAAGAGTTGGCAGCTGAACGTGAACGCCAAGAAGCAGCTGGTGAAACCCCTCGTTACATTAACGAATACCTTGGTATGAGTGAAGAAGAAAAAGCAGCTTATATCGCAGAACGTGAAGCAGCAGGAATCATCCCAACTGTTCGTTTGGCGGTCAATGAGTCAGGTATCTACAAGTGGCATGATATGGTCAAAGGTGATATCGAATTTGAAGGTGGCAATATCGGTGGTGACTGGGTTATCCAAAAGAAAGACGGTTACCCAACTTACAACTTTGCCGTTGTCATCGATGACCATGATATGCAAATTTCTCACGTAATCCGTGGAGACGACCACATTGCTAATACACCAAAACAGCTCATGGTTTATGAAGCACTTGGTTGGGAAGCTCCAGAGTTTGGTCACATGACTTTGATTATCAACTCTGAAACTGGTAAGAAACTGTCTAAACGTGACACCAACACCCTTCAGTTTATCGAAGACTACCGTAAAAAAGGCTATTTACCAGAAGCAGTCTTTAACTTTATTGCTCTTCTTGGTTGGAACCCAGGTGGCGAAGATGAGATTTTCTCTCGTGAAGAATTGATTAAACTTTTCGATGAAAACCGCCTGAGCAAGTCTCCAGCAGCCTTTGACCAGAAAAAACTCGACTGGATGAGCAATGATTATATCAAGAATGCAGACCTAGAAACTATCTTTGAAATGGCAAAACCATTCTTAGAGGAAGCAGGCCGTTTAACTGACAAGGCTGAAAAATTAGTTGAGCTCTATAAACCACAAATGAAATCAGTAGATGAGATTATCCCATTGACAGATCTCTTCTTCTCAGATTTCCCAGAATTGACAGAAGCAGAGCGTGAAGTCATGGCGGGTGAAACAGTTCCAACAGTTCTTGAAGCCTTCAAAGCAAAACTTGAAGCAATGTCAGATGATGAATTTGTGACAGAAAATATTTTCCCACAAATCAAAGCAGTCCAAAAAGAAACAGGTATTAAAGGGAAAAATCTTTTCATGCCTATTCGTATTGCAGTTTCAGGTGAAATGCATGGGCCAGAATTGCCAGATACAATTTTCTTGCTTGGACGTGAAAAATCAATTCAGCATATCAAAAACATGCTAAAAGAAATCTCTAAATAAGAAGGATGCAACAATGGACATCTGGGAAAAGATGTACGAAGAAGCACAGAAACTATACAATCCACATGAAGTATCTGATTTTGTTTACGCTAACCATGTTGTGGCTGCAGTAGAAGCAGAAGATGGACAAATATTTACAGGATTCTGTATGGAGGGAACCTGTGGTGTATTCCATCTCTGCGCAGAGCGGGCGGCTCTCTTCAATATGTACCAATTTTCAGGACAAACTAAGGTTAAGAAAGTATTAGCCTTTCGAGACAAACCACCTTATGGTGGAAGTTCAGGGATGCCCTGTGGAGCTTGCAGAGAATTCCTCTTAGAGATGAACGCTGAAAATAAAGATGCAGAAGTCATGATGGACTACGATACAAGAAAGACAGTGAAAGTCGCAGAACTAATGCCCTATTGGTGGGGAGAAGAACGTGCTTCTAAGTTTAATGAACAATAGAAGAGTCAGTACAATTCTGGCTCTTTTTACTATAATTTGAAAAACTGTACTTGAAAAGAATTGAAAAATTGGTAAATTCCCAAACTAAGTTCTACTGCTAATCCAAGTGGAAGTTAGTCTGATAAAAATCGTAAAAACCAGTGGAAATTCGTGTCAGGGTAAGTTCTACTGGTTTTGCTAATGCTTGATTTCATTGCTTTTGTAGCCAAAATGAATCGAAAAAAGAGCGCACAAAATCCCCTCATCTGAAAGCGTTTCAGATTAAGTTCCGCTATGGTGGAAGTTACTTTGAGAAGTTACCCAATGCAAAAAAGTAAAAAAAGTTTAAAAAAGTAGTTGACAAAAAACAAAAAGGCTGTATAATAGTAAGAGTTGAAAATAACAACTCTGGTCCGTTGGTCAAGGGGTTAAGACACCGCCTTTTCACGGCGGTAACACGGGTTCGAATCCCGTACGGACTATGGTATGTTGCGGTTGGAACACTTGATGAAAAAAAGTTTCAAAAAAACTTAAAAAAGTTTCAAAAAAGTGTTGACAAGCGAAAGTAACTGTGATATACTAATATA
>NZ_VMLP01000037.1:0-8321 GCF_013276755.1 Streptococcus sp. 5004
AATTTGATTTTCGAAGAGTATAAAGTTTGTTTTTGTATCTTTCAGAAAAATAAGGTATACTATATGTAAACGATTTCAGAGGAGTCCAGTTATGGTGAAAACATTTTTTATTCCAAATAAACAGAGCATTTTAGGAGAACAGGAGATTTTGACTGCCAAGTCTATCTTGGCCTTGGTAGATGGCTTGGAGTCGCATAGTTATGATACAGTCTATCTCCGTCAGCCTCTTAATCGTCTCGAGTATATAGAGTGTGCGATAGTGGGGCAGTCACAATTTCTTTTTAAGGTCAGTTATGCTGATGATCAAAAGGCATATCGTGTCGATCTTCCTGACCTACTCACGAAGACAGACTGGGAGATCATCAAGTCATTTTTAGATGCTTTGCTTGTTTACACAGGAACTGAGATTGAAGGACTAGATGGTTTTGATTTTGAAGCTTATTTCCAAGCAAGTATTCAAGCCCATCTGGCAGATAATGCAGCCCGTTTTACGATTTGCCAAGGAATTTTTAATCCTATTTTCTTTAGTCATGAGGATTTGAAAAGCTTTTTAGAGGAAGATGGATTAGCACAGTTTGAAGCGCGTGTGCGTGCGGTTCAAGAGACAGATGCCTACTTTGCAATAGTTTCCTTCTATCAGGATGGAGAGGGACAAGTGCACGGTGTTTACCATCTGGCGCAAGGAGTCAAGACAGTTTTACCGAGAGAACCATTTGTTCCTGTAGCCTATATGGAGCAATTGGTGGATAAGGAAGTGCAGTGGGAGATTGACTTGGTTCAAATTACAGGAGATGGCTCTAAACCAGAAGACTATGAAGCCATTGTCCGCTTGGACTATGCAAAATTCCTAGAGTCACTACCATCAGCATCTTACCACCAACTAGATGCCAATCAATTAGAAATCCAACCCATCTTAGACAAAGATTTTAAAGCATTAGCACAAGAAGAGTAAAGCAGAAGCAGGTCAATCGACTTGCTTTTTGGCATAGAAAAATCCTGCCATGGATGACAGGATTGAAGTTTAAAGAAAGGCCAAGATACGAAGATAATCTCCAATCAGTGCCACTTCAGCTACAAAGAAGAGGAGGATAATGACTCCGTTCACAAGGACAGACAAGAATAACTGATAGAAAGAGTCGCTTTCACTTGCTTGACTCGGTCTTGTAATGATATGGAGACTAGCAAGCAGGATGATTCCAATGCTAATCACACACAAAAGGGCTGTAAATCGTAGGCTGTCAAAGAAGGCAAAGAAACTAGCAGTAGCAGTGAGGAAGATTGGAATTGCCAAGAGTTGACTATATTGTTGGACACCCTTTTCTAGCGTCCAGTCCTTTTCTTGGTAGATAAATCGTCTCACAACGAAACTACCCAAGAGGAATGAAAAGAAGAAGAGTGTTGTCGCTACTAGGATAGAGATGATAGAAAAGAGAGTTAAAGGAGCTAGCTGCTCAGGGAAGTGGCTGTTTATAGTTGCTATATGTCCATAGTAGGCTTGTTTGATGTGATAGATACTAAAGAAAAAGGAAGATGCAGAAAACAGAATGAGCAAGAGAAAGGCTGTGTAGCTGTGTGTGATATTTGTTTCAAGCTTGCTTGTAGGAGATTTGAGAGCCTCCACTAGCCAAGACCAAAAATCAAGCACTTGCGCTTTCCATTTATCCCTAGATTTTGGAGCTTGGTCGGGGATATAAGGACTTTCTAAGGATTTGCTGATAAGAAGTGGCTCTTTCGTAGTTGTTTTTTGCTGCGGAAGTGCTTCTTGACTCTCTTCAGCTATAGTGACTTTTTCTGTTTCTTTAGAAAGGTCTGGCTCTTCTTCAGTAGAATTAGATGCTTTCTTTTCTTCTATTTCTGTTCTCGCTTCACCGCCTTCAGGAGTTTCAATTTTCTCTTCTTGCTGGCTTTCAAGTTCAACTGCAGCTTGAGAGACTTCCTCCTCTAACTGAGTATTTTTTTCAATTGGCGTATCGAGATCGGCTATCGTTTCTTCAGCCTTGTCTGCAACCTCTTGAGCTTGCTCTTCAGGTTTGTTCTTGCTTGTTGTTTTTACAAAATCATTACTTTCAAACCATTCTTGTTTCATGGTAGAACCTCCTTTTTAGTTAGATAAATATGCTTCCATAGTAGCAAATGTAAGCGCTTTTGTCAACGTCTGTTTGGTATGGATATTAGCTCAATATCATCATCAGATCTAGCAATGAGTTGATCCTTGACATCGGTTTTTTCAGTTTTGTAAGGGTTGCTTAATTCCGTGCCTCTTGATTCAGGCTTTTCTCTTGTGAATTGGTGGATAGAACCATAGTTGCTTGAGATGTCCCAGTTAATTCGTTGGCTCTCTTTCTGGTCTAGGATGATTCTGAGATAATATTTGGCAGTCAGTTCAACCCTACCATGGACTTGGATATTTTCAGCGTGGAAGTGATGTTCTGTTGACTCTAGCTGACTATCTGTAAGGTCTGTATCAAAGATATTAATGATATTAGGGGTTGTGAGTTTACTGTTTTTGATACGACTTCCTTCAATTCGGAGGAGATAGGCATTATTGGTATTGAGGGTCGCATTTTCAAGGCTGGCATTTATGATGGTGGTTTGTCCACGATTGGCTGAGATGTTGATCCCTTTTAGAGTTCTCCCTTTCGGTAGTCCGATGATGACATCATTAAAACGATTAGATGAACTACTTACAATATGGAGAATCCCATCAATTCCAGAAGAGATAAATGGACTTTCAGACAGTTTCTTATCAGTGAGGCTCAGCGTTTTATCGTTCTGATTTGTGATAAGATCATGGTGAGCAGAAAGAGATGGATGGTAAGAAATGTGGATTTGATCATCGAAAGAGTCTGTGATGGTCAGTGCGTGTTGATGGAGAGTAATCTCTAGGTTTTCGACTTCCTTGCCAAAGGTCAACTCTTCCATCCGACTATCATAGACAGGCTCCTTGGACATGGCAAGCAGACTCTTAATCCCGTCAGATTGGATTCCTACAAAGAGCAGGATAAAGCCGATAATGGTAGTCACCACACCAAAAATGAGAAATCCTTTTGTAAACTTACGCATGCTGGTCACCTCTCTTTCCTTTTTTGAGAACAAATTGCACCAGGCGAACAATGAGTAGGCCGAAGAAGCGGGCTACATAGGAAATACCTAGTAAGACTAGTGAAGAAGCACCGATAGCCAGTAAACCAGAACCAAAAATCAAGATAAAGGCTGATTTAGCTTGGGCTAAGATAGTGAAACTTTCAACTAAAAATAGGAATCCGCCGATGATACCCAATATGGAAACTGCAAAGAAAGCCAAGATGACAGTCAAGGCTGCCACAAGGATTGCGAACAGGGTCACGAGGATGGCGATTCCCAGAGGAATCCCGATGGGTGCTGCAAGCAAAGCTAACAAGGCGATATGCAAAATTTGTCGGTTATTTTTTTGAGCGGGTGCCTCATTGATTTTTTTATCGAGGAGATTGGAGAGGACTTCGTGAGCTGCTTCCTTAGGAGTTCCCAAGCTAGCGATGAGTTCTTCCTCTCCTTCGACTCCAGCATCGTCAAAGAGTTCTCTGAAATAGTCCATGGCTTCGATGCGGTCAGCCTGAGGCAGTTTTTTGAGATAAAGTTCTAGCTGAGTCAGGTATTCAGTTCTTGTCATGGCGGATACTCCCTTCTATGATGCCATTGATGGTGTCTGTATAGAGTGCCCATTCATCTTTTAGGGTCAAGAGCTGTTCTATACCACCGTTTGTCAAGGAGTAGTATTTGCGCATGCGACCTTGGAACTCTCTAGAATAGGTTGTCAGAAAGCTATTGCCTTCCAATTTTTTGAGAATGGGATAGAGTGTAGATTCTTTGATATTAGCGATCAGCTTAATGGTTTGGCTAATCTCATAACCATAAGAATCCCCTTTTTCCAGTACGGCCAAGATGAGAAATTCAATCAAGGCAGAGGATGTTGGAAAGTACATGGGAAACCTCCTTTTCTAATGTGTAAGATTTTTATATATAATTTTTCTACACATACATTGTACATCTAAAAGAAAGCCCTGTCAAGAGAAATGTATAAAATTTTTATATATAAAAAACTTCTAGCCAAAACTAGAAGTTTAGAGGATTTTATCGGCTCTGTCCACTGTAAAGAGGGCCACGGTCATCAGGATATCGACGAGCAAGAGGGCAGCTACAGCTGGTACCCAAGAGTGGAAGAGGTCAAAACTGTAACCAAAGAGGGTTGGGCCAAAGGCTGCTAGGATATAGCCTCCTGTTTGAGATAAACCAGACAATTGGGCTGTCTTTTCAGGGGCGCTTGTCTTGAGTGAAAAGTTGACCATGAGATAGGGGAAGAGGGCGCTGGTTGCGGTTCCGATGAGGAGATGGATGGCAAGCCAGTAAAAGAAATTACCGACTGGTAAAAAGAGCATGGAAATGCCGACCACACCAGCTAGTGAAACTAGAGTGAGCATGAGCTGACGGTTGCGAGTTGACAAGCTGGTTGTCAGACTTGGGATAGTCATTGAAAAAGGAATGCTGATCAGCGAGAAGATAGAAGTCAGCAAACCAGCTTCGTGACTGGATAGGCCTGCATGGATAGCCATTGTAGGTAGCCAGGTCATAGCGGTGTAAAAGAGCAAGGATTGAAAACCTGCAAAGATAATCACTGCCCAGACCTGTTTATTATGCATGACCTTTGTTTTGCTTTTTTGTTTGGTTTGTGGAGCCAGTCTGTGATTATAGCGGTGATTTGGGAGCCAGACCAAAAAAGTTGCTAGACAGAGTAGGGTGAGGAGGATGATAAGTCCTTTCCAAGAACTGGCCTGTGTAATAGGCACAGCCAGATAGGAGGCCAGAGCCGTTGCAATCCCCATAGAGGTTACATATAAGGTGGTCAGAAAACCAATTTTCTTTGGTTGATTGGCTTGGATAAGACTAGGAAGCAGGACATTGATGACTGCGATACTTGCCCCAACCATCAAGGTTCCTAGATAGAGCAGGGGCAGATTGATTAGTCTAATGAGAGAACCGATGGTCAAGAAGAAAAGGCTATAGGTGAAGAGATGCTCCAAGCCGATTTTCTGGGCCAGTCGGGTAGAAAATAGTGAGAAGAGGGTAAACATGAGGAGGGGAAGACTGGTCAAGACACCAAGTGAACTAACTTCTACTCCCAGACCTTGCGAAATATCTCCCAAAATAATGGGTAAAACAGTAAAAGGAGTCCGCAAGGAAACACCAATCAGGATAATCCCTGGAACAAAAAAGAGTGATTGCTTTTTCATAAAATACCTCTTCTAGCTGATTTTAATAACAGCTTATTTTAAGGCTTTTTCACTATAATGTCAAGTAAGGTTTCTGGCTTTCAAGATAAAAATGGGAAAGTCTTGAAAATTATGATAAAATAGTGGAAGGAAATCTATACATTGGAGAAAAACTGTGTCTGAAAAGCAAAAAATCAGCGTATTGATGTCGGTCTATATCAAGGAAAATCCGACATTTTTAAAGGATGCTATTGAGAGCGTTCAAAATCAGACTCTGAAACCGAGCGAATTGGTTCTGGTTGAGGATGGGCCTTTGACACCTGAGCTCTATCAGGTATTAGACCAGCTTGAAGTTGAGTCTGATATTCCAGTGAAACGCTACCCTCTTGAGCAGAATCAAGGTTTGGGTCTAGCTCTTCGACAGGGTGTCTTGCAGTGTCAGTATGATATTATTGCCCGTATGGATACGGATGATATAGCTGTTCCAGACCGTTTTGAGAAACAGGTTCAGTTAATGGAGAAGGACAACCTCGACCTATTAGGTGGACACATTGCAGAGTTTATTGATAATCCTGATGAGATTGTTTCTTACCGTCGTGTTCCAACCCAGCATGCAGATATTGTGGCTTATCAAAGGATGAGAAGTGCCTTTAATCACATGACTGTTATGTTCAAGAAGGACATGGTTCTCAAGGCAGGCAACTATGAGGATGGCCTTTATATGGAAGATGACCTCCTCTGGCTCAATATGATTACTGCAGGAGCCAAGACTGGAAATCTGGATCAAATCTTGTGTCAGGTTCGTGTCGGAGCAGGGATGTTTGAGCGTCGTGGGGGACTGCGTTACCTCAAGCTCTATCGTCAAGCTCGTCAGCTCATGCTGAAGCGAGGACAAATTTCTTACATGGAATATGCCAAGAGTGTTGCCATTCAGATGGTTGTTGCCCTTTGTCCAGGATTTGTCCGACAGTTTATTTTTATGAAACTGTTACGAAAAAGCAAGTAAAAGATTGTAGCAAATCGTAAACTGGATAAAAAGTGTTATAATAACAATATAACTATTCAGCTCTTTTAAGGAGGAGTAGATTGACATGAATAAAAAACTAACAGATTATGTGATTGATCTGGTGGAAATTTTAAATAAACAACAAAAACAAGTCTTCTGGGGCATATTTGATATTTTGAGTATGGTGGTTTCCATCATTGTATCTTATATCTTATTCTATGGCTTGATTAATCCAGCACCTGTTGACTACATTATCTATACGAGTTTGGCCTTCCTGTTCTATCAATTGATGATTGCATTTTGGGGGTTGAACGCTAGTATTAGTCGTTACAGCAAGATTACGGACTTTATGAAAATCTTTTTTGGTGTGACTGCGAGCAGCGTCTTGTCATATAGTATCTGCTATGCCTTCTTGCCACTTTTCTCCATCCGTTTCATCATTCTCTTTATCTTGTTGAGTACCTTCTTGATTTTATTGCCACGGATTACTTGGCAGTTAATCTACTCCAGACGCAAAAAAGGCAGTGGTGATGGGGAACACCGTCGAACCTTCTTGATTGGTGCTGGTGATGGTGGGGCCCTCTTTATGGATAGCTACCAACATCCAACCAGTGATTTGGAACTGGTCGGTATTTTGGATAAGGATGCTAAGAAAAAGGGTCAAAAACTTGGTGGAATCCCTGTTTTGGGTTCATATGATGATCTGCCTGAATTAGCTAAACGTCATCAAATCGAGCGTGTTATCGTTGCGATTCCGTCGCTTGATCCGTCAGAATATGAGCGTATCTTGCAGATGTGTAATAAGCTGGGTGTCAAATGTTACAAGATGCCTAAGGTTGAAACTGTTGTTCAAGGCCTTCACCAAGCAGCTACTGGGTTCCAAAAAATTGATATTACGGACCTTTTGGGACGTCAAGAAATTCGTCTTGATGAATCGCGTCTGGGCGCAGAACTTACAGGTAAGACGATCTTGGTTACAGGTGCTGGTGGCTCAATCGGTTCTGAAATCTGTCGCCAAGTTAGTCGCTTCAATCCTGAACGCATCGTCTTGCTCGGGCATGGGGAAAACTCAATTTACCTTGTGTATCATGAATTGATTCGCAAGTTCCAAGGGATTGATTATGTACCAGTTATTGCCGATATTCAAGACTATGACCGTCTCTTGCAAGTCTTTGAGCAGTACAAGCCAGCTATTGTTTATCATGCGGCTGCCCACAAGCACGTTCCTATGATGGAGCGTAATCCAAAAGAAGCCTTCAAAAACAATATTCGTGGAACTTACAATGTTGCTAAGGCTGTTGATGAAGCCAAAGTACCTAAGATGGTTATGATTTCGACAGATAAGGCGGTTAATCCACCCAATGTTATGGGAGCAACCAAGCGCGTGGCTGAGTTGATTGTCACTGGCTTTAACCAACGTAGCCAATCAACCTACTGTGCGGTTCGTTTTGGGAATGTTCTTGGTAGCCGTGGTAGTGTCATTCCAGTCTTTGAACGTCAGATTGCTGAAGGTGGGCCTGTAACGGTGACAGACTTCCGCATGACCCGTTACTTTATGACTATTCCAGAAGCTAGCCGTTTGGTTATCCATGCTGGTGCTTATGCCAAAGATGGGGAAGTCTTTATCCTTGATATGGGCAAACCAGTCAAGATTTATGACTTGGCCAAGAAAATGGTCCTTTTAAGTGGCCACACTGAAAGTGAAATTCCAATCGTTGAAGTTGGAATCCGCCCAGGCGAAAAACTCTACGAAGAACTCTTGGTATCAACCGAACTTGTTGATAATCAGGTTATGGATAAGATTTTCGTTGGTAAGGTCAATGTTATGCCTCTAGAAGTCATCGATCAAAAAATTGAAGAGTTCCGCACTCTTAGTGGAGATGAATTGAAGCAAGCCATTATCGCCTTTGCCAATCAAACAACCCACGTTGAATAAAAAAGAAAAGCGCATATTATCAAGTTGTTCATAAGAACCTTGGTAATATGCGTTTTGTTATGTAGAGACTTATACTCTTCGAAAATCTCTTCAAACCACGTCAACGTCGCCTTGCCGTAGGTATGGTTACTGA
>NZ_VMLP01000038.1:0-6268 GCF_013276755.1 Streptococcus sp. 5004
TATTCTAGTTTCTGACTCGTTTTTTATACTCATGTAAACGCCGGTTTTTCCACTGGTTTTTCCGCCGGTTTTTCCGCTGGTTTCTCCGCCGGTTTTTCTGCTGGTTTCTCCGCCGGTTTTTCCGCTGGTTTTTCCGCTGGTTTTTCCGCTGGTTTTTCTTTAGCTTTATCTTCTTCTGCAGCTTTCTTATTTAATTCATCGATAAATTTTTCAGCTTGTTTTGCAGTTAAGCCTTGTTTGAAGCCTTCTACAATTTGTTTTCTTGTTTCATCTGATGCTGCTTTTAATGCTGCAATTGTATCAGCTTTTGCTTTTGCTTCTTCTGGACTATTAGTTTCAGCTTTTTCTAATTCTGCGATTGCTGCTTTCAATGCTGCATCATAGTTTGCTAAAAATTCTTCCTGAGCTGCTTTCTCTTTTTCTGCTGACTTTTTATTTGCATCATCGATTGCTTTTTCAGCGTCTTCTGCAGTTAAGCCTTGTTTGAAACCTTCTACGATTTTAGCTTTTGTTTTATCTGCTTCTGCTTTTAATTTTGCAATCGTATCTTGAATTTGTTCTTCTATTTCAGGATTATTTTTTGCATCTTCTTCTAATTTTGCAACCGTATCCTTTAATGCCTTGTCAAAATTAGCTAAAAATTCTTGTTGAGCAGCTTCTTCTTCCTTAGCTTCTTGTTCCTCTGCTACTTCCTCTTCTTTAGCTTTTTCTTCTACTTCTTTTTCAGCGTCTTCTGCAGTTAGACCTTTTTTGAAGCGTTCTTCATAGTCAGCTTTCTGAGCTTTAGTTCGTTTTTCAAATTCATCAATAAACCCTTGAATTTGATTTTCTAATTCTGAATCTCCTTTTGCATTGTCTAAATATTCTTTTAATTCTTTAACTGTAGCTTCTGCAGCTTTATCAAAATTAGATAAGAATTCTTTTTGAGCAGCTGCTTCTTCCTTAGCTTCTTGTTCCTCTGCCACTTCCTCTTCTTTAGCTTTTTCTTCTACTTCTTTTTCAGCGTCTTCTGCAGTTAGACCTTTTTTGAAGCGTTCTTCATAGTCAGCTTTCTGAGCTTTAGTTCGTTTTTCAAATTCATCAATAAACCCTTGAATTTGTTCTTGTAATTCTGGATCTTCTTTTGCATTGTCTAAATATTCTTGTAATTCTTTAAGTGTAGCTTCTTTAGCTTTATCAAAATTAGATAAGAATTCTTTTTGAGCAGCTACTTCTTCCTTAGCTTCTTGTTCTTCTGCTACTTCCTCTTCTTTAGCTTTTTCTTCTACTTCTTTTTCAGCGTCTTCTGCAGTTAGACCTTTTTTGAAGCGTTCTTCATAGTCAGCTTTCTGAGCTTCAGTTCGTTTTTTAAATTCATCAATAAACCCTTGAATTTGGTTTTCTAATTCTGAATCTCCTTTTGCATTGTCTAAATATTCTTTTAATTCTTTAACTATAGCTTCTGCAGCTTTATTAAAATTAGATAAGAATTCTTGTTGCTTCTCTGATAAAGATTGTTCAACAGCTTGTGGAGCGTCTTCTGCTTTTACAACAGTAGGCTGAGACGCAACAAAACCAGCCCCTAAGATAGCGACGCTGGCTAAACTTGTTAAAATCATTTTTTTCTTATTCATCATTTACCTCTTTTCTGATAATCATTTTCAGACTATATTAATTATACCCCCCCCACAAATCTTTGTCAAGTGTTTTATATTAAATTTTTGTTACATTTTTGTTCGGAATTTTATTTGTTTTATCAAAGTTTTTGTGAAAATCGTTTTGAAAACTTTGATATTTCTTTACATTTTCTTTCCTAGAGTTTCTCTTTTATTCTGGTGTGTATTTGCTTCTCACACTGCTTTTCTATTGCAGATGAGACTCAATGAAAATCAAAAAGCAAACTAGGAAGCGAATCGTAGGTTGCTCAAAACACTGTTTTGAGGTTGCAGATAGAACTGGCGAAGTCAGTAACATATACCTACACCAAGGCGAAGCTGACGTGGTTTGAAGAGATTTTCGAAGAGTATAAAGCTCACATTCCAGAAATAAACAGATACCAAAAGCAAATGTTCAAACTTGATTTTTGAATTAGGAATACTCCAGCGATGACTCGTCCTTATTTTCAGTGAATAGCAACTGACTCGAGACACTCCAAAAAAGAGGTCAATGTTCGCCATCAACCTCTTTCTTATCGTTCATTCTTGTTGCTAGTGAGACGGATAACTTACCTCTCAGTCGGCATGTTCAGCCTAGTTTACCCATTCACCATTACCATTTACACGGTAACCATCTGGTGTTGTTGTGCTCACAGCCAAAGCTCCAGAACCGTAGGCATAGTACCAGTGTGGTCCAACTTTAAACCAACCCGTCTTCATGATACCTGATTCATCAAGGTAATACCAGGTACCATTTTCCTTGTACCAGCCTGTTTTCATAGCTCCTGAGCCATCAAAGTAGAACCATCTGCTACCATCTGTTCCCCAGCCTGTAAACATAGCACCTGAATTGCTCAAATAATACCAGCTACCAGAAACTTTTACAAATCCAGTCTGCATAATACCTAAGTCATTCAAATAGTACCATTTACCATCTGTTTTCACCCAGCCTGTCTTCACATCACCAGACTCATAAAAATACCACTTGCCATTAGACTGCACCCAGCCAGACTGATCAGATGTGGATTTTCTGAAATCTTTCAGCGGTGTTTCTACAACTATAGCTTTACTTTTAACTGTTGAAAGGTTTGAGGCAGTCACTTCTGTGTACTGAACAGCAGAACCATATCCACCAGCCAATTCCTCTGAAGAAGCATCATCACCTAGAGTTTGAGCGATTGTAATAGCTTTGTATTGATTGTTAGGATTTTTAAAAGCTGCCATTCCCATGTGTGTAAATTTAGGGTTAATTAGCGACTCATAGTGACCAGATTTCCCGTTGTCTGAACCACTATTTTTTTTCTTCACATAATCTGCTTTTTCAGAACGCCATTGTTCAATAGCTTTTAGAAAACCGTCATGATTCCATGCCAAATTTTCTCCCATCATGCTGTTACCAGTTGGAAAGGCGCTCCAGATTTCTTTATTAGAAAGACGCTCATGTTTCATAGTCACAGATGCTTCTGTAGCTCTAACAAAAGCTGCCTTTTCTAGGTCAGTTGACCATTTGATAGGGACATACTTATCTACCAAACCTTCGTCAGCTGCTTCTTTACGAATAGCATTAATGGCATCCAAAATAGATTGTTGATGAGGAGCTACAAATTCTCCCTTGATTCCAACCAAAACATTGCCACTAGAAGGTTTTAGCACCTCTGAGGTCAATACATTACCATCAGCAGATTGCGTTGCCACCAATCTGTCATTGGCAAAAACATCATTTGTCAAAACTGCTCCTGCCAAGGTCAAAGCCAAGGCACTAGCAAATACAATTTTCTTCATTGTTTACTCCTTATATCTTTTGAATCGTATCTTGATAAATACTTTTTAACACCTAATTATATCATATTTTCCTACTATTTGTCTTTGCTTACCTATTCCTAAATCCCAAAAGTAGGCGCAATGATTCTTTTATTTCACAACAAGCTCATAACGTGTCTTACTGGTGAAGGTTTGACCAGCTTTGAGAATGACTTGGTCTTTGAGGTCACTGTGGATGGCATCTGGTAGAGCTTGCGCCTCAAGGGCAATCCCATTGTGCTGTACCATTGGCTGACCTCCTATGATGACACTCTCATCCACAAAGTTTGCTGTGTAGGCTACAAAGCAAGGGGCCTCTGTCTTGAAAAGAAGGAAACGACCTGAGTTTTGGTCATAAAGGAATCCAGCATTGTCATGGCCTGCAGGAAGGGCAAATGGATGATCCAAACCAGAAACTAGTTGGATTTGCTCATCTTCTTCTGCAAAAATGTCTTTCAACAAGGCACCATTGTAGATGTGGTTGACCACATCACGATTGGCATCTGGAGTTTTTGCAGGAACACCGTCGGGAGCGATTGGGTAAATCCCCTCTGTGTTAAGTTGGAAGACATGACGATCAATCGTCTGCGAGAAATCACCAGACAAGTTGAAATAGCTGTGGTTGGTTGGATTAACCAGCGTATCCTGATCTGTCGTTACCTTGTAACTAATTTCATAGGCACCAGTTTCTTCCAAGTGATAACTAATCCAAATCTTGAGATTTCCAGGAAACCCTCCTGTCCCATCTGTACGCTCTGTGTAGAGGGTCAAGCCATGGTCGCTCACTTCAACTAGTTCAAACAAGCTAGAATCCCAACCAGTTGAACCACTGTGATTACAGTTGCTAGCATTATTAACCTCAAGGTCATAGGTCTTGCCATTGAGCTCAAATGTCGCGCCTGCAATACGACCCGCTACAGGACCTACGCTAGCTCCATGCTTGGGACTATTACCTACATAGCTGTCAAAGTCAGCAAATCCCAAAATAACATTGGCAAAATTTCCAGCCTTGTCAGGCGTTACATAGCGCAAGATGGTCGCACCATAAGTCATAACCTCAAGCTGGTAGCCACCGTCCGTCTCAAAGCGATAGGCCAAGACATCTTGTCCCTCAACATTTCCAAATACACGCTCTGTGTATGCTTTCATTATCTTCTCCTTTTACTATTTCTCTCAATCAAACAAACCATAGAAAGCGTACTGACAATCTATGGTTTATCTGATAATTTACAAATCCTCTTGTCAAGAATTCATAAACACTGTCTTATACTCAATGAAAATCAAAGAGCAAACTAGGAAACTAGCCGCAGGCTGCTCAAAGCACTGCTTTGAGGTTACCGGATAAGACTGACGAAGTCAGCTCAAAACACTGTTTTGAGGTTGCAAATAGAACTGACAAAGTCAGTAACATATACCTACGGCAAAGCGTCGCTAGTATGGTTTAAAGAGATTTTCGAAGAGTCTTACTTTTGATATTCGTGGATGATAACACCTTGTACCACACGGTTTACTGTACCTGTAGGAGACGGTGTATCTGGTTTATTTTCTACCTTGAGTGAAGTCAATAGGGCAAAGAGTTGGGCATAAACGATGTAAGGGAAAACACGGTAAATATCATTCAAGACACCGCCACAACCAAGGGCCACTTCTTTGACATTTTCAAGACCAAAAGCTTGATCACTCAAAAGTACAACACGACGAGCAATCTGATCCCCTGCAACTTCACGAACTAAATCCAAGTCGTACTTGCGAGTGTAGTCTGTCGTTGTACCAAAGACCAAAACAACTGTATCTTCATTGATAAGAGATTTTGGACCGTGACGGAAGCCAACTGGACTTTCATACATGGTCGCAACTTGACCAGCTGTTAATTCCAAAATCTTGAGCTGAGCTTCATGAGCAAGTCCAAAGAAAGGACCAGCTCCTAGATAGATGACACGGTTAAAGTCTAGATCAACAAGCTCTTTGACATCTTCTGCCTTGTCTAAAACTTTACGTGCAATACTAGACACAACTTCAAAACGTTCAGCTTTCACAGCAAATTCTGTAGGATCAAAGACCAAGAGAGCTGTCAACATCATAGACGTAAAGCTAGAAGTCATGGCAAATCCAGCATCATTAGAGGCAGCTGGTTGCAAAAGCAAGAGATTGCGGTCATCACCATGGGCTTGAAGAGCCAATTTACCATCTGCTGCACAAGTAATGGTCACTTGATAAAGCTCATCTACCAAGGCTTTGGCCAAATCAACAGTCGCTACACTTTCAGGCGAGTTCCCACTACGAGCAAAAGATACAAGGACAGTCACCACATCTTTTTTCAAATAAGTTTCTGGATTGGCAACGATATCTGTTGTCGCAATGGCATTGAAATTCCATTTGCGTTCGTCGTAGACTTCCTTAAAGTAAGGTAGCAAGGTATCTCCCACATAAGCAGAAGTCCCAGCACCTGTCAAGATAACCTTGATATAGTCATGTTTATCAGCAATCCCTTGCAGGAAGGCTGCAATTTCTTCACGCTGTGCTTGATAGGCTTCAAAAGCTTCTTTCCAGACATCAGGTTGTTGGTAGATTTCACGTGTCGTAATTTCTGCACCCAATTCAATCAAGTCTTCTTTTGTATAATGTAGCATTGAGTTCCTCTTTTTCTATTAAAGATGGGAATGGGAGTAAGCCCCATTCCCATGTATATTCTATATAAAATGCTCTAACGATTTTCACGTTGTCACATCGTATACTCAATGAAAATCAAAGAGCAAACTAGGAAGCTAGCCGCAGGCTGTACTTAAGTACGGCAAGGCGACGCTGACGTAGTTTGAATTTGATTTTCGAAGAGT
>NZ_VMLP01000039.1:0-753 GCF_013276755.1 Streptococcus sp. 5004
ACGAGCTGGTGTTTCAACAGTAACTTTTTCAGGAGTTTTATCTGTACCAGGCTCAGTGATTGTTCCTGGACCTGAGATATTATCGTCTGGCAACTCGCTATTTGGAACTGTACCCTTACCATTTTGTCCAATTTCTACTCTAATTGGATTTCCATCTTTTCCTGGAATTTCAACTATCGTTCCTGGTGGGTATATTGACCCATCTGGTTTCTTAGGCGTTACTGTTACTTCCCCTGTATTTGGATCTTGATCTAATACTATTGCCGGTGTTAAACGAGCTGGTGTTTCAACAGTCACATTTTCAACAGGTTTATTCGGTTCTGCTATCTTAGCATTACCTGATGTTTTTCCGTCTGGTAATTCACTATTTGGAACTGTCCCCTTACCATTTTGTCCAATTTCTACTCTAATTGGATTTCCATCTTTTCCTGGAATTTCAACTATCGTTCCTGGTGGGTATGTTGACCCATCTGGTTTCTTAGGTGTTACTGTCACGTCTCCTGTATTTGGATCTTGATCTAGTTCAACCGTTGGTGTCTTACGGGCTGGTGTTGTTACATCAACTGGATTAGATGGTCTCTTATTCGGCTCTGTTACGATACCTTTTCCTGATTTATCAGTTTTTGGAAGTTTATCGTTTGGAACTGTTCCTGAACCGTCATTTCCAATCACTACCTCAATTGTTGTATTATTATCACCTGGAATAACTACCTTCGTTCCTGGTGGATATGCTGAGCCATCTGGTTTCTTAGG
>NZ_VMLP01000004.1:0-93823 GCF_013276755.1 Streptococcus sp. 5004
TGACTTCGTCAGTTCCATCTACAACATTAAAACAGTGTTTTGAGCAGCCTGCGGCTACTTTCCTAGTTTGCTCTTTGATTTTCATTGGGTATTACTCCATTTTCTTCTGAAATGGAGTTGTTACCCAGTCTATGTTATTGAAAATACTCTAAAACTTCTATGGGTTTGTGGGCGATATAATCAGGCTGATAGTTTAGTAGATCTGCTTGCTCTCCAAATCCCCAAGTGACGGCTAATTTCTGAATGCCTGTTTCTTGAGCTCCAAGCATATCAAACTTGGTATCTCCGATGATGATGGCTTGTTCTGGCGCTAGTTGATGTATCTGCAAGGCTTGGCGAATGACATCGGCCTTATGGGGTGCTTCAGGGCTGGAACCATAAATGCCATCAAAGAAATGATAGATGCCCAAGTTTTTAGTCATATCCTGAGCGGTTGGAGTATTCTTTGTAGTGGTGATGTAGAGTGGATAACTGCTCGATAACTTCTCAAGCAAGTCTACAATCTGAGGAAAGAGTTGAGCTTCATAGATGCCTTTTTCCTTATAGTAAGAACGGTAAATTTGCACAGCCTCAGAAATTTGTTCTTTAGGCAGACAGGTCGCAAAACTACTTTCGAGGGGCGGTCCCATAAAACCACGAATCGTTTTGGCATCAGGGCTAGGCACCCCGAGCTCCTTAAAGGTATGGGTAAAGGCATTGTGAATCCCGATAGAACTGTCAACGAGGGTTCCATCCAGATCGAAAAAAATCGCTGTGATAGAGGTCATGGTTTCTCCTATTTGATAAGCTTATTCTCCGAAAATTTCTTTTTGGAGGCGACGACCAGTAGGTGTGGCAGCGAGTCCACCTTCAGCTGTTTCACGAAAGGCAGTTGGCATGCTTGCTCCTACTTGGTACATGGCATCGATAACCTCATCCACAGGAATTTTAGATTCGATACCTGCCAGGGCCATGTCTGCTGCGATAAAGGCAAAGCTGGCTCCCATGGCATTGCGTTTGACACAAGGAACTTCGACCAAACCGGCAACAGGGTCACAGATGAGGCCTAGCATATTTTTAATGACAAAGGCAATGGCCTGACTGGCCTGATAAGGTGTCCCACCAGCAGCTAGAGTCAAGGCTGCAGCACTCATAGCAGAGGCCGAACCAACCTCGGCCTGACAGCCACCTTCAGCACCCGAGATAGAGGCGTTGTTTGCGATGACTAGTCCAAAGGCACCGGCAGCAAAGAGGAAATCCAGCTGTTGCTCGTGGCTGAGGTCTAATTTTTCAATAGCAGCAGTGAGAACGGAAGGCAGACAGCCAGCACTTCCAGCGGTCGGAGTGGCACAAACCAAGCCCATTTTAGCATTGTGTTCATTGACTGCGATAGCATTTCGGGCAGCTGAGAGTATCGTATAATCTGACAGAGTTTTTCCGTTTTTGATGTAGTGATCCAATTTGGCAGCATCTCCACCTGTCAGACCACTACGAGATTTATTTTCATTGAGGCCAAGTTGGACAGAGGCTTTCATGACTTCCAGATTGCGTTCCATGAGAAGGAGGACTTCTTCACGTTCGCGACCTGTCAATTCAAACTCTGTTGTAATCATGAGTTCTGCAACATTTCCTTGAAAGTCCAGATCTGCTTGCTCGACCAATTCTTTGATAGAATAAAACATGCTTCCTCCTATTTAAAGAAATTGACATTGTGGAGATGAGGGATTTTTCGAATTTCTTCGATGGCATCATCACAGTTGCGACTGTCAACTTCGATAATCATAATGGCTTTTTCACCAGCTTTTTCACGAGTAACGTTCATCTGGGCGATATTGATACCATAGCGAGAAAGGGCCTCTGTTACGAGGGCAATCATTCCTGGAATATCTTGATGAACAATGATGATAGTCGGTGTATTCATATTAAGAGAGACGGCAAAGCCATTGAGTTCGGTTACCTGAATATTTCCTCCACCGATAGAAATACCAGTCACACTGATGGTCTTGTGCGCATTTTTAACGGTAATTTTAGTGGTGTTGGGGTGAGGAGCATTGCTGTCTTTCTGAATTGTCCAGACAATTTTGATACCACGTTTGTGGGCAATCTCCAGACTATTTGGGATTTCAGGATCATCTGTATCCATGCCTAAAATACCTGCAACAAGGGCTAGGTCTGTCCCGTGGCCACGATAGGTCTTGGCAAATGAGTTAAATAGTTGGAATTCGACTTCTGTCGGAGTATCATCAAAAATGGAAGAGACAATCTTCCCAATACGAACAGCACCAGCTGTATGGCTACTAGATGGGCCAATCATAACTGGTCCGATGATATCAAAGACAGATTGAAAACGAAGTGATTTCATCAGTTTCCCCTTATAAAAATTCTTATCTCTATTATATCAAAGAATAAAGGTCTTGACTTTAATTGTGGATGAAAACCTTTCTAATACCTTAAATAGCATAAAAATAGTATCTTTTATGACAAAAAACACCTTATTTAGGGAAATAAAAAATAATTTTGTAATATTTCTACATAAAAGTGTCAAGAAACAGTAATATTTAAAGGGTATGATAGAAGTATAGAAAGAAGGAGAATTTTCAAATATGAAATCAACAACTAAAAAGATTAAAACAACTCTTGCAGGAGTAGCTGCCTTGTTTGCAGTATTTGCTCCATCATTTGTATCTGCTCAAGAATCATCAACTTACACAGTTAAAGAAGGTGATACACTTTCAGAAATCGCTGAAACTCACAACACAACAGTTGAAAAATTGGCAGAAAACAACCACATTGATAACATTCATTTGATTTATGTTGGTCAAGAGTTGGTTATCGATGGTCCTGTAGCGCCAGCAGCACCAGCTTCAACGACTTATGAAGCTCCAGCTGCCCAAGATGAGGCTGTTTCAGCCACCGTGGCAGAAACTACAGAGGTAGAGGAGGAAACTCCAGTAGCAAGCGAAACAGTAGCAGAAGAAATTGTTGCTTCAACTGTAAGCGGATCTGAAGCAGAAGCCAAAGAATGGATCGCTCAGAAAGAATCAGGCGGTAGCTACACAGCTACAAACGGACGTTATATCGGACGTTACCAATTGACAGATTCATACTTGAACGGTGACTACTCAGCTGAAAACCAAGAACGTGTAGCAGATGCCTATGTTGCAGGACGTTACGGTTCATGGACAGCCGCTAAAAACTTCTGGCTTAACAATGGCTGGTATTAAGAACTGACGAACAGAATAATATGAAAAGGTCGAGGAAATCCCTCGACTTTTTTATATTTCCTTCGGTTGAGAATAGATCTCTACTTCTTTTTTGAGATGAGACAGCATAGAAGTTTCCTCGGTCAGCTCCAGAAGTGAGAAACCTTTTTGGATAAGTCTAGCGTCATCCCTACAAATCCCGATACGGACATAGCAGATAGCAAGTCTATCGTAGTGCTTCTTTTTCTTGGCATCCTCTAGTAAAGTATAGCAGATTTGTTGACACATGTTTTTGTCTTGATGGTATAAGTAAATGGTGGACAGATTGAGTAGGATTGCCATTCGTAAGTCATATAAATGTTGGTAGTTTTTATAGACTTCCAAGCGTTGCAAGATTTTTCCAGTAATGAGATGGAGGTGATCAATGGGAAAGCTGAAAAGGATGGTATTGAGGATTTTTAGGTCATTTTCATACCATGTATCTTGTTTTTCAATTTTTTCCCAAAGTTTTTTGACAGTCTGTTTCACTTGGTCTGACAGTTGCTCTGTACCATGTTGACGGATATGAATGACAATTTCCAGCATATCCCTTATTTCTTCTATAGGCAGGTCGTGGTGGGTCTTGAGATAGTCTTGGCATGTTTCAAAAAAATGAACTAGACTATTACTACCAATGATGGAAGTCATATTGAGATAAGTTTGCATGATTTCTGTTCGTTGGCTCGGTTGATAGAGATGGCAGATGTAGTCAAACTCTTCAAAACTCATATTGATTTGCCGGAGAAGAAATTCCATGTTTTCATATTTGGGAGTTGCTTTGCCACTTTCAATCTTTGATAGGCTAGTTCTTGAAAGGACATCTCCGCAGACCTCTTCTTGAGTCAAGCCTTTTGACTCACGTATTTCTTTATAGATATTTCCGAAATCATAACGCATAATTTTCTCCTTTTCGTGAAAAAAGTTAACAAATAATAAAATCCAATTAAAAATATTGTATCATAGTAACAGAAATAGTAAAAAAGAAAACTAAAATAGTGTGTGAAAAAAGTTAACTAATTTTAAAATAGAGTAAAGAAGAGGTATACTATAGATACGAAATACAGATAGGAGGGAAAGAGTATGAATAAAAAAGTTTTTCGTTTTTTAGTTATTCTTGCTTTCTTATTCAGCATTGCTACGGTTTTCCCATGGAACTGGCCGATATAATGCGCTAGTTGTAAAAATGAAAGGAAGGTGAGTCCAATGGATAATTTTTAAATAATTTATAATAGGGGAACTAAAATTATATTTTTAAATTAGTTTTATGGCAATTGAATAGAATAACCGATAGACTGGAGGTAGAAAGATGTTTAATAGATTGAGTAAAAGTTTAAGTTTGTTGATGATTATTACGATGTTGAGCGCAGTGTCAATACCTAGCTTTGTGGCTTATGCGGATGACAATTCATCACCTAGTATTCAATTGACTTCCGAAGAAAGAGAAATAGCATCTGAATTTCGTTATTTATTTGAAATTGCTAGTTACTTGGATGAAAATGGTAATCGAGTGATTGATATGGATGCTTTACAACAGACTTATGGTAAAGAACAAGCTCCTTATATAGCGGAGGGAATTCGAATATTATCGGATCCAAAGGAAACAGATATAGTTCTGCAGAATATGAAGTCTGATTTTTATTCTAGGAGTTGGATGAGTTGTATGCTGGACTCCACTATAGACTTTTTGGGAATAAATTTATTAACAGATATATTCGGTGGAGGTCTGGGAGGGCTATCAGGACTTATTCAAAAGAAAGCGTGGCCAAAGATTGCAAAATTGGTATTAAAATCTACCGTAAAAACTTCTGGTGTGGCAATTGCAGCTACTTTGTCATGGTATAGTTTAAAATGTTTAAACCAATAAAATATACAGTAACGGTTTTCACTATCTTAGCCTATATTATTTGGTTTTGGATGAGGATGAAATTAACTGATTTAATTGGACTTTTTATTGTAACACTGATGATTGAAAATTTTATTTTTTATTTTTTCAATGATAAAAAGAAAAAATAGGAATTTCTCTTGTTTACTAAAGTTAATAATCTAAATTTACCTCATCTCAATTAGCTAAATTTAATGTAGCTGTTGTTGTAGCAGGAGTAGCATTAAATGCTATCTCTTGTTAGGGGACTTAGTTCGCATATAGTAGGAAAAGTATTTTATAGTAGATTGAATTAGGAAGAGACAACGTAATTAAGATATTTGAGTCTGGGACAAAAGTCTAACCTTAAATATAAAAAGCGAACAAAAACAAGTTATATGGCACTCATAATTCTATTTTGTTCGTTTTTTTGTCTAATCTATCGATTTTAAAAACTTATAATAAAGAATTCGTAAAATCAAAATCTTTTTGTCCCAGACTCGTCTTGTTCTAACCTCAATATACTATAATATAAGTCGTCTCTACCCTATGTTGATTAGATTAAGTCGTGAATCAGGAGGTTAAGTGATGAACTACAATGTAAAATATCTCTTATCAGGAATATTTATTATAGTCTTTATAGGTTTTCTAGTCTGGATGCGTTATTTTAATCAGAAGAAGGAAGAAGCGCATTCGGATGTGTCTTTTGAAGCGAGGTTAGATAGTGAGGTCAAGACCTTATATAAACAACTAGGATTGGGTGAGGAACCTAACTATTTCTTAGCTTATCGCTACTTACACCCTTGGTTTAATCTAGCGATTTTACCACCAACAGTTGAAATTTTCTTAACTAAAATAGCGCTGGTGATGGTAACTCCAGATGAACTACTGATAAGAAATATTGGGAATGGGATGACTTTCACAAGTGAGCATCATCGTGATTTGCGACAAGGACTTATCCGCATTCCAAAATCAGAGATAAAAGAATTTGAGATTCGCAACTGGAAAAGAGTTTTTATATTTGGCGATTTTTTGACAATTAAAACAAGCCAACATAGCTATTATTTGCAGGTTAGAGATGATGGACTTCAAAAAGGAAGTCTTTCTACCAAACACTTCTCCGACTTGAAACGACAAGATTTTCTCGGATTATTGACAGATAAACGGACATTTTGATAGACGATTGCTCAAAAAACTAACCTCTAAACATTCAAAAACCACACAGTGTTTTCAGCCTTGAACACAATTAAGCTGAGAGAATCACTGTGTGGCTTTATTGGAAAGTTAGTTTTTCCCAGTTTCGTCTCTTCACGGGAGGTATCTCTATGAAAAAAATCAGTCATCTTTGTATGCTCCTGCTCTTGCTGTGTACTACGTTTTTTGTCTTGAATGTAAATGTTACACGAGAAATAGTGCGGATTCAGGAGATGGGCAAGACAACTTATTCATTTGACTTGTACTTGAAAGATGTCACTAAACCGACAGAAACGATTCTCCAATTTTTTGAAGAGGTTGCAAGCCAAGACAAGGTCTCTATTATCAAAGTAGATAATGGCGATGAGGTCGTCAAGGCTGGTGTTTTTGATAAGGAAACCTTCCCCTATCAGGAGTTCGGTCTGACTTCTCTTGATTTTTCAAAGAATGAGAAGGGAGTCTACAGCAACCAGGATCTTCCCAATAATCTAGGAACCATTCCCACCTTTTTAAAGGTGAAACTCATTCGACTCCAGACCTTCCAATCCTATATTGAGGATAAATCCCATACTGTAAATGGACGCTACATGATTACCTCCAGCAAAGAGATAGATCGCGATACCATTCTACAAAAGTGGAGTGATTTTTTCCAGATAGATAAGACGATTTTATTAGAACCCACTTACCGAAGTCAGGTTGGAGTGCTAAATCAAGAGTTGTTACTATCTATCATTATCTTTATCTTGGCAATCTTGCTTGTGATTTTAATGACAGTTTATCAGCCGATGATGGAGATGAAACGAGTGGGGGTTCAAAAGTTACTTGGTTTTCAAAGCAGGGCGATTTTAGCTGGTTTTGTAAAGACTAATTTTTATCTTCTCTTGGGTGGAAGTCTTGTCATTGACTTGGGACTATTTTTAGTGCTGGACTACAGGCCAAAACTTTTGTTTCCAAGTTTACTCTTATCCCAATTTCTGCTTTTACAGTTGTATTTGTTCATCAGTTGGCTGACCTACCTGATGATTCAGAAAATGACAGTCAGTTCCATGTTGAAAGGTTTTTCATCTGTCAAACTTGGTCTCATCTTCAATTATGTGATGAAAATAGGGACAACTATTTTACTGACGGCCTTACTGATTGGGGTGGGGAGAAGTCTAGAACAGCAAAACAAAGAGCTTGCTTATCAGCAACAGTGGGTAAGCCAAGGAAATTACCTGACCTTAGAAACCTTCCAACTCAATGATAACCTGTGGCAAGAAGAGCTAGCAGGGTCAGGGAAATCTACAGATTATTTCTACCAATTTTATCAAGATTTGCTAGCAAAAACACAAGTAAACTATGTGCGAAGTGGGAGTCTTCCTATCAAACCAGTCATCAAAGCAGAACAAGTACAGCACTACCAACTGCCTGATAAAGTAGATGTTTACTATGCAAACCGTCAATTTTTAGAGAGTAAGGGCTTTAAGTTACCTGATATCGGCACTAAAAAGGTGATTTTGTTTCCAGCCAGTGACAAAGGACAAGAAGGCAAGAATCAGTTCTTGGGAAAATCCATCGCCTATCTTTCTATGAAGTATGAAGATCAACAAAAGAAAACAATAGAAGATATGGATGTAGAAATTGCCTACTATGAAGGAGATTGGTCTTTCTTCCCTTATAATAATGAGCGAAAGGAAAATCTCCACAATCCAATCATTAGTCTAGTAAATGATCAAGACATGATGTGGGAAGAAAAGACTCGCTTGTCAACGACAGGTTTAAACAACCCGATGAAAGTTGAAAATACAGAACAAAATCAAAAAGTGATTACGGAGTTAGTTGAGAAATTATCAGATGGGAATTATTTAAAATTTTCATCGATTCAAGCCATTCAACAAGAGAAAGTGGATTCTTATCGAGATGCAGTTCGAAATCTTAATATACTCTTTGCTTTGTTTGGTCTCCTTAGCATGATGATTTCCTACTTTTTACTCGTTACTACTTTCTTATTGAAGCGCAGGGATATCATTACCAAGAAGTTTATGGGGTGGAAACTGGTCGATCGCTATCGCCCTCTCCTAGTCCTGCTCTTGCTGGGCTATAGTTTGCCTCTTCTAGTCTTGATTTTCTTTGCCCATGCGCTCTTGCCACTCCTACTTTTTGCAGGCTTTACATGTCTGGATATACTATTTGTGTTAGCCTTGGCTTCTAGGATGGAGAAAAGAAGTCTAGTAGAGTTATTGAAAGGGGGCATCTTATGATTGAGTTGGAAAATATTACCAAAACCATTGGGGGAAAAGTGATTTTGGATAACTTGTCTCTCAGGATTGATCAGGGGGATTTGGTAGCCATTGTTGGTAAGAGTGGTAGTGGTAAGTCGACCTTGTTAAATTTATTAGGTTTGATAGATGGTGATTATAGCGGACGGTATGAGATTTTTGGTCAGACAAATCTAGCGGTCAATTCTACCAAGTCGCAAACAATAATCCGTGAACATATCTCTTATCTGTTTCAAAATTTTGCCCTGATTGATGATGAAACGGTCGAGTACAATCTTATGCTGGCGCTGAAATATGTGAAATTGTCCAAGAAAGACAAGCTTAAAAAGGTGGAAGAGATTTTAGAGAGAGTAGGTTTGTCAGCTACTTTGCATCAAAAGGTCTCCGAGTTGTCTGGTGGGGAGCAACAACGAATTGCAGTTGCTAGAGCCATCTTAAAACCCAGCCAGCTGATTTTAGCCGATGAAGCAACAGGTTCGCTGGATCCTGAAAATAGAGATTTGGTCTTGAAGTTTCTCTTAGAGATGAATCGCGAGGGGAAAACAGTTATTATTGTGACCCACGATACTTATGTAGCCCAACAATGTCATCGTATCATTGAATTGGGCAAGGGGAAATGAGTTCGTTCGGCTTCTTTTGACTGACTGAATACTCATGTTTTCCAGAGAGAAATAGCATAAATACGCCTAGGAATGACATTTTTATGTAGTATTTCTAGGTTTTTTTGTTTCAAATTGAAAATTTTTTCAATTTAGGCTTGACAAACGATGAGGATAGGAGTATTATTTATACAACAAAAAAGAATAAACATAAAGGAGGTTTTGTTATGAATAAGATGAAGAAGGTGTTGATGACGATGTTTGGTTTAGTGATGCTCCCCCTACTATTTGCTTGTAGTAACAATCAATCGGCTGGAATTGAAGCCATCAAGTCCAAAGGAAAATTGGTTGTAGCCCTCAATCCAGATTTTGCTCCATTTGAATATCAAAAAGTGGTTGATGGGAAAAATCAGATTGTGGGTTCAGATATCGAATTAGCCAAGGCTATCGCAACAGAACTAGGTGTCGAATTGGAACTATCTCCCATGAGTTTTGACAATGTACTGGCTAGTGTTCAATCAGGAAAAGCTGACCTTGCCATATCAGGTGTTTCTAAGACAGATGAACGGAGCAAGGTGTTCGACTTTTCAACTCCCTACTATACTTCAAAAAATAAGCTCATTGTCAAAAAATCTGATTTAGCCACTTATCAGTCTGTCAACGACTTAGCGCAGAAAAAGGTCGGAGCACAGAAAGGTTCGATTCAAGAGACGATGGCGAAAGATTTGCTACAAAATTCATCCCTCGTATCTCTGCCTAAAAATGGGAATTTAATTACAGATTTAAAATCAGGACAAGTGGATGCCGTTATTTTTGAAGAACCAGTTGCCAAGGGATTTGTGGAAAATAATCCTGATTTAGCAATCGCAGACCTCAATTTTGAAAAAGAGCAAGATGATTCCTACGCGGTCGCCATGAAAAAAGATAGCAAGGAATTGAAAGAGGCAGTCGATAAAACCATTCAAAAGTTGAAGGAGTCTGGAGAATTAGACAAACTTATTGATGATGCCTTTAAAGCATCCATTGAAAAATAGAAAGAAGGAAAAGAACATGAGTAAAGAAAAAGTAATTTTGGCCTATTCTGGCGGTTTAGACACATCAGTTGCTATTACCTGGTTAAAGAAAGACTATGATGTTGTTGCAGTTTGTATGGATGTGGGTGAAGGGAAAGACTTAGATTTCATCCATGATAAGGCTCTTAAGGTTGGGGCAGTCGAATCTTATGTCATTGATGTTAAGGACGAATTTGCTACAGATTATGTGCTAGTGGCTCTCCAGTCACACGCCTACTATGAACAAAAATACCCCTTGGTATCTGCCTTGAGCCGTCCGCTTATTTCTAAAAAATTGGTTGAAATAGCGCATCAGACAGGAGCGACTACAATTGCTCATGGTTGTACAGGTAAGGGGAATGACCAAGTGCGTTTTGAAGTATCCATTGCAGCCTTGGATCCCAATTTAAAAGTGATTGCTCCAGTTCGTGAATGGAAATGGTCTCGGGAGGAAGAAATTCATTATGCTAAGGAAAATGGGGTGCCTGTTCCTGCTGACCTTGACAATCCCTACTCTGTCGACCAAAATCTTTGGGGACGTGCCAATGAGTGTGGTATTTTGGAAAATCCATGGAATCAGGCTCCAGAAGAAGCCTTTGGTATCACATCTTCTCCAGAGGAAGCTCCAGACACGCCAGAATACATTGAGATTGAGTTTAGTGAAGGTGTTCCAGTTTCCCTCAATGGAGAAGGGCTAAAATTGGCAGATTTGATTCAAAAACTCAATGAAATAGCTGGGAAACATGGGGTCGGACGGATTGACCACGTGGAAAATCGCTTGGTGGGGATTAAATCAAGAGAAATCTATGAGTGTCCAGGGGCAGTGACCTTGCTGACAGCTCATAAGGAAATTGAGGATTTGACGCTTGTGAGAGAAGTGGCTCATTTTAAACCAATCATAGAAAATGAATTATCAAATCTCATTTATAATGCTTTGTGGTTTAGTCCGGCTACACAAGCCTTGATTGCTTATATTAAAGAGACTCAAAAAGTTGTCAATGGGACTGCAAAAGTTAAACTGTATAAGGGGAGTGCTCAGGTCGTGGCTCGGAAATCACCAAATTCACTTTACGATGAAAATTTGGCGACGTATACCAGTGCAGATACCTTTGACCAAGATGCAGCTATTGGCTTTATTAAGTTGTGGGGACTTCCAACCAAGGTTCATTCTGAGGTTCAAAAAAGCGCCAAATAGGGCGATTGGATAGAGAGGTGGATGTGATATGGCTAAGAATACAAAATTATGGGGTGGTCGCTTTGAAGGTACTGTCGAAGACTGGGTAGAGCGCTTTGGTGCGAGTATATCTTTTGACCAGAAATTAGCTAAATTTGATGTGATTGGTTCCTTAGCCCACGTTCAGATGTTGGGTCAGACGGGCATTTTGAGTTTGGAGGAGTCAGAAAAGATCCAAGCAGGCTTGAAAGAGCTCTTAGAAGAGCTAGAGGAAGGACAACTTGATTTTGATATTGCAAACGAAGATATTCATATGAATATGGAAGTGTTGCTGACAGAAAAAATTGGTTCCCTTGCAGGGAAGTTACACACAGCTCGTTCTCGAAATGACCAAGTTGCGACAGATATGCACTTGTATCTCAAGGAGCAACTAGGCCATGTCCTAGATAAACTGGCCCATCTCAAGGGTGTTTTATTAGATTTGGCGGAAAATCATGTGGAGACGATCATGCCGGGCTATACCCATCTGCAACATGCCCAGCCTATTAGTTTTGCCCACCATCTGATGGCTTACTACAATATGTTTCAGAGAGACAGTGAACGTTTTGAATTTAACCAGAAGCATACAGACCTATGCCCTCTAGGTGCAGCAGCTTTGGCAGGGACGACTTTCCCCATTGATCGCCAATTGTCTAGCGATTTGTTAGAGTTTAAGCAACCTTATACAAATTCTTTGGATGCTGTTAGTGACCGCGATTTTATCTTAGAATTTCTGTCTAATGCCAGCATACTCATGATGCATATGAGCCGTTTTTGCGAAGAAATGATCAATTGGTGTAGTTTTGAGTACCAATTCATTACCTTGTCAGATACGTTTACAACAGGTTCCTCTATTATGCCACAAAAGAAAAATTCAGATATGGCTGAGTTGATTCGAGGAAAGACTGGTAGAGTTTATGGGAATCTGTTTGGACTATTGACAGTCATGAAGTCCTTGCCCTTAGCTTATAATAAGGATCTGCAAGAGGATAAGGAAGGAATGTTTGATACGGTCGAAACGATTTTAAATTCCCTCGATGTATTGGCAGGTATGTTATCTAGCTTGCAGGTAAACAAGGAAAAAATGCAAGAGTCGACAGAGAAGGACTTTTCAAATGCAACTGAGTTGGCAGATTATTTGGCAGGGAAAGGCTTGCCATTTAGAGAGGCTCATGAGGTTGTGGGAAGATTAGTGTTAGACTCTATCAAGTCTGCTAAAAATATTCAAGACTGGACTTTGGAGGAATTGCAAACCTATCATTCCCTCATTGCTGAGGATATTTATGTCTACTTGCAACCTAAAACTGCGGTTCAAAGACGAAATTCCTTGGGAGGTACAGGATTTGACCAAGTCAAATACCAGATAGAACAAGCTAAGAAAGCGAATGAAGCTAGAAAGTGATAGATTGATAGGTTCAGAATAAGAGGTGGTAACTTCTAAAACTAACTTCCAGTTTCCCCCAACCTAGCTTTTAGTATGAGAAAAACGCGTGAAATTAGTGGAAATCCGTATTAGACTAACTTCCGCTGGTTTTCTTTTTCTTGATATATAAGGGTTCAAAAGCGAAAAGACACAGAAAAAAGTGCACGACAAATAGCCCTAAAACAGAGTCGTCTTAGAGTAACTTCCAGTTGCTAGCGTTTAGTTTGAGACTTTTCGCACGAAAAGTCTCAGGCTTAATTCTAGCATAATTCGTCGTCTGAGACTAACTTCCAGTTTTGGGAGAGAGCTGGAAGTTACTTTGAGAAGTTACGCAGAACAAGAGGTTGGTCGATTGACAACCTCTTTCTTGTCTTCTCTAACCAAGCATGTTATAATGAATACTGCTCAAGCGACCTTCAATCGTTAAGCACACACGACCTTCAATCGTGAACTAGTCATTTCGTTTATCTTTTATTACGTCGTTAACTCGAAATGAGATGCAAGCTTAGCTTGTCTGATTTATAACCTCAATCAGTCTCCCAGACTGATTGAGCGAACTCAAGTTATGCCTGCGACTCGTTGCCTAGTCCTAAAAGCAAACGAAAAGACTATACTCGAAGAAATTCTATTGAAAGTCATAGTAAATAGAATTTTGAGGGGTATAAATAAACGAATAGATGGGAGACTTACCATGAGTGATAACTCTAAAACACGTGTTGTTGTGGGGATGAGTGGTGGTGTTGATTCGTCGGTGACGGCTCTTCTTCTCAAGGAGCAGGGCTACGATGTGATCGGTATCTTCATGAAGAACTGGGATGACACAGATGAAAACGGCGTCTGTACGGCGACCGAAGATTACAAGGATGTGGCTGCGGTGGCAGACCAGATTGGCATTCCCTACTACTCTGTCAATTTTGAAAAAGAGTACTGGGACCGCGTTTTTGAGTATTTCCTAGCGGAATACCGTGCAGGGCGCACGCCAAATCCAGACGTTATGTGTAACAAGGAAATCAAGTTCAAGGCCTTTTTGGACTATGCCATGACCTTGGGGGCAGATTATGTTGCGACTGGGCATTATGCTCGAGTAGCGCGTGATGAGGATGGCACTGTTCACATGCTTCGTGGCGTGGACAATGGCAAGGACCAGACCTATTTTCTCAGCCAACTTTCGCAAGAGCAACTTCAAAAAACCATGTTCCCACTAGGACATTTGGAAAAGCCTGAAGTACGCAGACTAGCAGAAGAAGCAGGTCTTGCGACTGCCAAGAAGAAAGACTCGACAGGGATTTGTTTTATCGGAGAAAAGAACTTTAAAAACTTTCTCAGCAACTACTTGCCAGCTCAGCCTGGTCGCATGATGACTGTGGATGGACGCGACATGGGCGAGCATGCAGGCCTTATGTATTATACAATCGGTCAGCGTGGTGGCCTCGGTATCGGTGGGCAACACGGCGGTGACAATGCGCCTTGGTTCGTTGTCGGAAAAGACCTAAGCAAGAATATCCTCTATGTTGGCCAAGGTTTCTACCATGACTCGCTTATGTCAACCAGCTTAGAAGCCAGTCAGGTCCACTTTACTCGTGACATGCCAGAGGAGTTTACGCTCGAATGTACGGCTAAATTCCGCTACCGTCAGCCTGATTCTAAGGTGACAGTACATGTCAAAGGAGACAAGGCAGAGGTTATATTTGCAGAACCGCAACGCGCGATTACACCAGGACAGGCAGTTGTCTTTTACGATGGCGAAGAGTGTCTCGGTGGTGGTTTGATTGACAATGCTTACCGCGATGGACAAGTTTGTCAGTACATTTAGATTGACAAATTTTCTCAATTTGCTACAATAATAAAAGCAATAGAAATGATGGTCAAAGCTCATGGATGTTGCAGGCTTTTTTGTCCTGCACTTCTTTGGAGTTTTGACTGTTTTTGTGTCGTTTAGAGGAAAGGACAAAAATGACTCAGCAAGACTTTCGGACAAAAGTAGGAAATACAGTTTTTGGTGTTCGGGCGACAGCCTTGATTGTCCAAAATCGCAAGCTTCTAGTTACCAAAGATAAGGGCAAGTATTATACTATCGGCGGTGCGATTCAAGTCAATGAAAGCACGGAAGACGCGGTAGTTCGTGAAGTGAGGGAAGAACTGGGTGTCAAAGCTCAAGCTGGGCAACTAGCTTTCGTGGTTGAAAATCGTTTTGAACAGGACGGTGTTTCCTATCACAATATCGAGTTTCATTATCTGGTGGATTTGCTTGAAGATGCCCCATTGACCATGCAGGAAGATGAGAAAAGGCAGCCCTGTGAATGGATTGACTTGGATCAGCTCCAGAATATCCAGCTAGTTCCAGCCTTTTTGAAAACAGCCCTACCAACTTGGGACGGCCAACTAAGACACATTCATCTTGAGGAATAGGAGAGAAACATGACTTATAATTTTACTGAAGAATACGATATTATTGTAATCGGTGCGGGACACGCTGGGGTAGAAGCATCCCTAGCAGCTAGTCGTATGGGTTGTAAGGTCTTACTTGCGACTATCAACATTGAAATGCTGGCTTTCATGCCTTGTAATCCCTCTATCGGTGGTTCTGCCAAGGGAATTGTTGTGCGTGAAGTTGATGCCCTCGGTGGCGAGATGGCCAAGACCATTGACAAGACTTACATCCAGATGAAGATGCTCAACACTGGGAAAGGTCCAGCTGTCCGTGCCCTTCGTGCGCAGGCTGACAAGGAGCTTTACTCTAAGGAGATGCGCAAGACGGTTGAAAATCAAGAAAATCTGACCCTTCGTCAGACCATGATTGATGAGATTTTGGTTGAAGATGGCAAAGTTGTCGGTGTTCGTACAGCGACCCATCAAGAGTATGCTGCAAAGGCCGTTATCGTAACGACAGGGACGGCCCTTCGTGGGGAAATTATCATCGGAGACCTCAAGTACTCATCAGGTCCTAACCACAGCCTAGCTTCGATTAACCTTGCTGACAATCTCAAGGAACTGGGCCTCGAAATCGGTCGTTTCAAGACAGGGACGCCTCCACGTGTCAAGGCTTCTTCTATCAATTATGATGTGACAGAGATTCAGCCAGGAGATGAAGCACCAAACCACTTCTCTTATACCTCGCGTGATGAGGATTATGTCAAGGATCAGGTGCCATGCTGGTTGACCTACACCAATGGTACCAGTCATGAGATTATCCAAAACAACCTCCACCGTGCGCCTATGTTTACAGGTGTGGTCAAGGGAGTGGGACCTCGTTACTGTCCGTCAATTGAGGACAAGATTGTGCGCTTTGCAGACAAGGAACGTCACCAACTCTTCCTTGAGCCAGAAGGGCGCAATACTGAGGAAGTTTATGTCCAAGGACTTTCAACCAGTCTGCCTGAGGATGTCCAGCGTGACTTGGTTCATTCCATCAAAGGTTTGGAAAATGCAGAGATGATGCGGACAGGTTATGCCATTGAGTATGATATGGTCTTGCCTCACCAGTTGCGTGCGACTCTGGAAACCAAGAAAATCTCAGGACTTTTCACTGCTGGTCAGACAAATGGAACGTCAGGTTACGAAGAGGCAGCAGGCCAAGGGATTATCGCTGGTATCAACGCGGCTCTGAAAATCCAAGATAAGCCTGAGTTGATTTTGAAGCGCAGTGACGGCTATATCGGGGTGATGATTGACGATTTGGTGACCAAGGGGACCATTGAACCCTACCGTCTCTTGACCAGTCGTGCTGAATACCGTCTCATTCTCCGTCATGACAATGCTGATATGCGTTTGACCGAGATGGGACGTGAGATTGGCCTTGTTGACGATGAACGCTGGGCTCGCTTTGAAATCAAGAAAAATCAATTTGACAATGAGATGAAGCGCCTAGACAGTATCAAACTCAAGCCAGTCAAGGAAACCAATGCCAAGGTTGAGGAGATGGGTTTCAAGCCGTTGACCGATGCAGTGACAGCTAAGGAATTCCTTCGCCGTCCAGAAGTTTCTTACCAAGATGTGGTGGCCTTCATCGGGCCAGCTGCAGAGAACTTGGATGACAAGATTATCGAATTGATTGAAACAGAAATCAAGTACGAAGGCTATATTTCCAAAGCCATGGACCAGGTTGCCAAGATGAAACGCATGGAAGAAAAACGCATTCCAGCCAATATTGATTGGGATGACATTGATTCTATCGCAACCGAAGCTCGTCAGAAGTTCAAACTTATCAATCCAGAAACCATCGGCCAAGCCAGCCGTATTTCGGGAGTAAACCCGGCAGATATTTCTATTTTGATGGTGTATTTGGAAGGTAAAAATCGTAGTATTTCTAAAACTCTTCAAAAATCAAAATGATACGTCGTCGGCTTCTTACGAATGAGTTCAAAGCTTGGCTTTGATTCATCTACAGTCTCCCATAGTTCCCCGAACTATGGGAGCTAACTCAAGTTATGCTTTCGCCTAGCCTTCTAGTCTGATTTCGATTTTTATTGAGTTTTAATCTCAAAAGAAAGCATAGAGAAAAACAGCTCCGAAAATCGGGGCTGTTTTCTTGCTTTATTCTTCATCTGGTGTGAGAATCATCGGGATGATAATCGGTTCACGTTCGGTATTTTCATAGAGGAAGGGGCGAATAGCGTTGACAATGGCACCATTGACTGATTGCACGCTAGCGTCCTTGTTTTTCAGTGCGATACGAATGGCATTGAAGAGGATACGCTGGCTTTGGCGAATCAAGTCGCCAGACTCTCTCATGTAGACAAAGCCTCGGCTGAGGATGTCTGGACCAGACAGAATCATCTGCGATTTGAAGTCAACAGTTGCGACTGCCAGAACGACACCGTCTTCAGATAGATCGCGACGATCTTTGAGGACAGCAGCGCCGATTTCACCGATACGATTTCCATCGACATAGATATCTTGGGCGTTGAAATGACCTGCTATACGAGCTGAGTCAGCAGTGAGGGCAAGCACATCACCATTGCTCATGATAAAGATATTGTCCTTCTCAACCCCAGTATCTACCGCCAGTCCAGCGTGGACTTTTTGCATGCGGTATTCACCGTGGACAGGCATGAAGTATTTTGGCTTAATCAAGCGGAGCATGAGTTTTTGCTCTTGCTGGCCACCGTGTCCAGATGTATGGATATTGTTCACTTTACCGTGGATAACTTCGACACCAGCTTCTGAAATGATGTTAATCAGCTTGTTGACGCTAGTAGTGTTTCCAGGGATTGGACTTGAAGAGAAGATAACGGTATCACCTGGTTGGAGTTGTACCTGACGGTGAGTTCCGTTGGCGATACGAGAGAGGGCCGCCATAGGCTCACCCTGACTACCTGTACAGAGGATAAGAATCTCGCCTGCAGGGTAATCTTTGATTTCATTTGGCTCGATAAAGGTTCCCTTAGGAGCTTTGATGTAGCCAAGATCGATTCCGTTGACAATGGCCTTTTCCATGGAGCGACCAAAGACCGCAATCTTACGTCCAGTCTTAACAGCAGCTTCTGTTGCTTGCTGGAGACGGAAGATATTTGAGGCAAAGGATGCAAAGATGATACGTCCTTCAATACCTTGGATAATCTTCATGATGGACTGGCCAACGACTTTTTCAGAGTTGGTAAAGGTTGGAATTTCTGCATTTGTCGAGTCAGACAGGAGACAGAGTACACCGTCTTCACCAAGAGCTGCCATACGGTGCAAGTCTGCTGGTTCACCAACTGGTGTTAAGTCAAACTTGAAGTCACCCGTACAGACAATTTTCCCTTGAGGAGTATGAATGACAATCCCCAAAGGTTCTGGAATAGAGTGAGTCGTTCTAAAGAAAGTTGCCTTGAGATTTTTAAAGGTCAACTCAGTATTGTGGTTGATTTCGTAAAGTTTGGCGTTGCGCAAGAGGCCGTGTTCTTCGAGTTTCCCACGGATCAAAGCCAAGGCAAGCGGCCCAGCGTAGATAGGGACATTTGCTTGCTTGAGTAGGAATGGAATCCCACCGATGTGGTCCTCGTGTCCGTGTGTGATTAAGACAGCCTTGACGCGGTCGATATTGTCTACGATGTAAGAGTAGTCAGGAATGACATAGTCGATACCCAGCAAGTCATCTTCTGGGAATTTAATCCCAGCATCGACGATGATAATCTCATCTTGGTATTCAATTCCGTAAGTGTTTTTCCCGATTTCTCCCAGACCACCGATGGCAAAAACGCCGACTTCTTCAGGTTTAAGAGTATAGGCCATATTAGAACTCCGTAATTTCGAAGGCGCCAGTTTCTTTTTCGTAATCTAGCAATTTGTCAGACAAGAGTTCGATATATTCGATATTGTACTCTGGGCGATTTTCTTCGACAAGTTGGCGAGCAGCGATGCGGCCCTCAAGTTCTGAGCTGGCATCGATGTCTAGGTAAAGTGCGCGTGTTGTTTCACGACGTGGGCTACGTTCTTTTGTTTCTTGATAAAAAACTTTGTAAATCATATAGTTCCTTTCTATTTTACAGGTCAGCTTATTCCAAACTTTTAGCATAGATTTGCTTGATTTCATTCCATTTTGTGTCTAGATTGACCTTGATTCGTTACAATTATTTCAATTATACCACAAAATGAAAAATTAGTAAAAGACGGAAACGAGAAAGTCACAGGACGATTTGTCGAGTAAACGCTTGCAAAAAAACAAAAATGTGTTATATTGATAATGGAAGTGAAATTTATTGCTTGTCATAATTCCATATAGTTTTTAAGTCAAGGAGGTTGCCCTATGTATAACTTATTTGCTTTTGCTATCGGAGCTCGCTTGGTAGCTTTTATCGTTTTTGTTGCTTGTGTTTATGGAGGGAATCTTCTATTTGCCAAAATGGAACGACGACAAACTAAGTTCTTGTGGAAAATTACCTTTGTGACTCTCTACTCGCTTTTTCTCCTCCTCGTAACCTATGTCGTTTGGTTTGTATTTTACTTTGGATTAAATGCTTAGATGCCCCGCTTATGCTGGGGCTTTTTGTTTGGGGATAAAGAGATAGTAGATTTACTATACGAAAATTCCACCCCATCTATCCAGATGAGGCGGTTTTGCATTTTTTAAAATGACATGACAATGGAATTTTCAGAGCTTATTATTTTTATGGGAGTCATTGTTCTGCTCAAAAATAGAGTTGAAGCATAAAAATAAAACAATACAAACAGATAAATCGAATGGTAAAGGGATAGTAGTAATGTTTAAATCATTGAGAATGCTGAGCAAACTGTAAGAGATGAAGACAATAAAATTTATCCTTCTAAAAATGTGTTTCTTATCTAGCATGACTTACCAAACTTTTTACGAAGGTCTTTTCCAATGGTATAACCTGCCATAAATAAAGCGATACCAACACCTACACCAAAGCCACCCTTTATTTCTTGCAATTCCTTATTAGAAATTTCACAATAGTTGTTCAAATCTTTCATCATATTAATCTCCTCCTAAAAAATAACCAGCTGCCAAACCAGAACCTATAAGTGCTGTTCCACCTGCAATAGCTTTCCAAGATACTGCTACTCCAAAGATAACCAAGGGAGCGAGACCGCCATCAATATCTGATAATTCATTTTCAGATAAGGATAAAAATTGATTGTCAAGAACGTCAAAATTTGTCATTGAACTTTCCTCCTTTTTTCTTGTTCACTTTTATATTCGTAAAAGAAAAGGAAAAGTGAACATTTTTTTAAATTATTTTTAGTTAAGTGAGGGCACTCTTGTTTAGGGATAAAGAAAATTCCCATGTGCCAGCTTTTGTAGTATAATAGTAAGCAGACAAAAAGATAGGAATGTGTTATGAAAGTATTAGCTTTTGATACGTCCAGCAAGGCTCTTTCTCTCGCTATTTTAGAGGACAAGCAGGTTCTTGCCGAGACGACGATTAATATTAAGAAAAATCACAGTATTACCCTCATGCCAGCCATCGATTTTTTGATGGAGAGTTTGGACTGGACGCCCAAGGATTTGGACCGAATCGTGGTGGCAGAAGGGCCAGGTAGCTACACAGGCTTGCGAATTGCGGTGGCAACTGCCAAGACCTTAGCTCATACCCTGAACATCGAGTTGGTTGGTATGTCTAGCCTCTTGGCTCTGGTGCCATACCAACAAGAAGGCTTGTTCGTCCCTTTGATAGATGCGCGTCGCAACAATGTTTACGCAGGATTTTATGAAAATGCGAAACCTGTCATGCCAGAAGCGCACCTGCCTTTTGATCGAGTGATTGAGCTAATCAAGGGTGCTAGTCAGGTAACCTTTGTCGGAGAAGTTGGCCCCTTTGTTGAGCAGATTCAAGAACACTTGCCAAGGACTAATTTCAAAGAAACCTTGCCAAATGCAGCTAATCTAGCTCTCTGGGCCTGGGACAAGGCAGCAGACTCCTTGCACGATTTTGTGCCTAACTACCTCAAGCGTGTCGAGGCTGAGGAAAACTGGCTTAAGAACCACACAGAGTCTGGTGAGTCTTACATTAAACGCCTATGATAGAAATCAAACGAATCCAACAACAGCCTGAACTGGCTCAAGCCATCTACGCTGTCATGGTGGATGTTTACTCAGTCAGTCCTTGGACGCTGGAACAAATCCAAGCAGACCTGGCTCAAGACCAGACTTGGTATGCTCTGGCTTATGATGGGGCAGAAGTGATTGGTTTTCTAGCTGTTCAGGAAAATATCTTTGAAGCAGAAGTCCTGCAAATCGCTGTTAAAGGAGACTATCAGGGTCAGGGAATTGCATCAGCCTTGTTTGCTCAATTGCCGACAGACAAGGAGATTTTCCTAGAAGTCAGAAAGTCAAACCAACGAGCGCAAGCATTTTACAAGAAAGAAAAGATGGCAGTCATCGCTGAGCGAAAGGCCTACTACCATGACCCAGTCGAGGACGCCATCATCATGAAGAGAGAAATAGATGAAGGATAGATATATTTTAGCATTTGAGACATCCTGTGATGAGACCAGTGTCGCCGTTTTGAAAAACGACGATGAGCTCTTGTCCAATGTCATTGCTAGTCAAATTGAGAGTCACAAACGTTTTGGGGGCGTAGTGCCCGAAGTAGCCAGTCGTCACCATGTCGAGGTCATTACAGCCTGTATCGAGGAGGCACTGTCAGAAGCAGGGATTACGGAAGAGGACGTGACAGCTGTGGCGGTTACCTATGGACCAGGCTTGGTCGGAGCCTTGCTAGTTGGCTTGTCAGCTGCTAAGGCCTTTGCTTGGGCACATGGACTTCCACTTATCCCTGTTAACCACATGGCTGGTCACCTCATGGCAGCTCAGAGTGTGGAGCCTTTGGAGTTTCCCTTGCTAGCCCTCTTGGTTAGCGGTGGACACACGGAGTTGGTCTATGTTTCTGAGGCAGGTGACTACAAGATTGTTGGGGAAACGCGAGATGACGCGGTTGGCGAGGCCTATGATAAGGTCGGCCGTGTCATGGGCTTGACCTATCCTGCTGGTCGTGAGATTGACGAGCTAGCTCATCAGGGACAGGATATTTATGATTTCCCTCGTGCCATGATCAAGGAAGATAATCTGGAGTTTTCATTCTCAGGTTTGAAATCTGCCTTTATCAATCTTCACCACAATGCCGAACAAAAGGGAGAAAGCCTATCTACAGAGGACTTGTGCGCTTCCTTCCAAGCAGCTGTCTTGGATATTCTTATGGCAAAAACTAAGAAAGCTTTGGAGAAATACCCTGTTAAAACCTTAGTCGTAGCAGGTGGGGTAGCAGCCAATAAAGGCCTCAGAGAACGCCTAGCGGCCGAAATCACAGATGTCAAGGTTATCATCCCACCTCTGCGCCTCTGCGGAGACAATGCAGGTATGATTGCCTATGCCAGCGTCAGCGAGTGGAACAAAGAAAACTTCGCAGGCTTGGACCTCAATGCTAAACCAAGTCTCGCTTTTGATACTATAGAATAAAGAGTCAGCTTAAGGCTGGCTTTTTTGTCCTCTTAAATGTCAGAATATTTTGACAAAACTATAAAAATAATGATATAATATGCAAAAGCTAGGAGGTGGTCAGATGATTGAGAGAATGGAATTGGGGGAATTTTACAAGGAATTGCGCTTGGCTAGAAAGCTCAAGCAGTCAGATGTAGCTTGTGCTGGACTAACAGCTTCTCAGCTATCCAAGTTCGAACTAGGGCAGTCTATGCTATCTGCGGACAAGCTAATCCTAGCTATTCAAGGAATCAATATGAATTTTGATGAGTTTGGGCACAAGCTCAACAACTATCAAGAATCTCCACATATGCAGATTGGTAGGAGGGTTGTGGATCGCTTTGCCCACCAAGATATAGCTGGCTTAGAGCAACTGTTGGAGGAAGTCGAGCAAGGACAGATGGCAGAGACCTATCGTTGTTTAAATGCCATTGTGATTAAAAATGCTATTCATTCCTTAAATAAGAGCTATCTGCTAACAGAGGAGGATAGGGAGTTTTTGACTACTTATCTCTATGCTATTGAGTCTTGGACCTGGTTTGAACTTTATCTTTTTTGCAATACTATGCCCTTCTTGAGCAATCAAGACCTAATCTTTTTATCAACCTCTTTGCTTGAAAAATCCAAGGAATTTAAAGAGTTGGTACATAATAGACTGTATATGAAGCAAGGACTCTTAAATATCTTATCAGAACTCATGGAGCGAAAACTTTTCTCATACATCCCAATCTTCGAAGCCGAGTTGGAGAGCATGTTGCGTCCGTACGATGTTTTTGAGAAAGTATCGTGGCAATTTTTAAAGAAAATGAGTGTCTTTCTTCAAACTAAAGGAAGCAATCAAAAAGAGATTGAACACTTTATCCAATCTCTGCAAGTATTAGAAAATCCACAATTAACAGCTCTATTCGAATTGCGTTTTCAGCAATACAAAGAACTTATCGATTGATTAGAAACGGGAAGACGATAACCCACTCCGAAATAAGCAGGAGTATCAGTTGGATTTTTCTTTTTTTCATCATTATATCCCTCCTTGTTAGTAGTAACTTTATTATACCAGGGAAATAATCAAATCCACCAAAATCGCAAATCTGAAATTTCTATAAGAAAAAATATCAAATATGCGATTTTTTAAAATAAGCCAATTTCTGTGTTATATTATCTTTGTAAAGTACTTCAAGCAAATCCTAAGTCGCAGAAGTGGTTTATAGATGAGAATTCGTACAGTATATGTTTAATTCTGAGCATAATGTAAATGGCTGGACTAAAAGTGAAACTTGGCGTCCTAGATAAAATGAGGTAAACGATGGAAAAACAAAGTCAGTTACAAATTTTAATTCATTCCCTGTACAGTAATAAAGAAATTAGCTTGACGGAAGAATTTAGGAAGCAATTGCTGGAGACAGCGAAACAGTTTTCTAGTACTAGTGAAGATTTGTTAGCTGTACGTCTTTCTTTTGCCGTCTCTAAAGAATTGTTGAGCTTTAAAGGTGAACCGCCGACAGAGTTGTTGGATTTAGCAAAATTTGTCCAAAAGAAAGAAGCTAAATACAAGCAGGGAATAGTGTGGTCTGGTATTTTTAAGATATGATTTATTATAAAATACGGCATGAACATCATATAATGGATGAATCTGAATATGAGCAAGGCTTGGAGTTCAATATTAAACCAAGTCTTGTTTTCTATACACTGGAACTTTAAAAGGAGTTGTGATGAAAGTATTTCTTCAAAATAGAAATTTTAGGCAATTAACCATCAACCAGTGGATTTCAACGGTTGGGGATACGATTTTTTATCTGGCCTTTTTGAATTATGTGGCAGATGCATCTTTTGCCCCTTTGGCGATTTTACTGATCACGATTTCAGAAACCCTTCCTCAAGTTCTGCAAATCTTTCTGGGAGTTTTGGCGGATTTTCAACATCATCGTGTCCTAAAATATACAATGATTAGTTTTGCAAAATTTTTGCTTTACTCTATCGTTTCTTTATCACTTTCAGGGCAGTCCTTTTCCTTGTTATTAGTAGCATTTATTTGTCTGATTAACCTCTTATCTGACACATTGAGTTATTTTTCAGGCGCCATGCTCACTCCGATTTTCATTAGAATTATTGGGCAAGACCATCTGGCAGAAGCTATTGGATTTAAACAGTCAACTGTTAGTTTAGTGAAAACAATCAGTAATATTCTAGGAGGAGTCTTACTAGGTATTCTATCTATCCAGTCTATTTCCTTACTGAATGCTCTGACCTTTTTAATCGCATTTTTAGGTATTCTTTTCATAAAAACAGACCTCTTGAAAGTAGAAAAAACGATTAGCTATCAAGAAGAACTCTCTGTAAAATCCTTTTGCCAGCATCTGCTCCAATCATCAAAATTGATATGGAATATGAATAAGGTGCTCTTGGTTTTGTTTATTATCTCTATTAGTCAAGCAGTGATAAATGTTACAGTTCCTGTTTCTACTCTGTTTTTGAGGAATCAGCCCTTTTTGAATTTACAAACAGGTCAATCTCTTGCCTTGTTATCCACCCTTGAATTGTCAGCCCTTATTGTCGGAAGCCTTGTGAGTGGCTATCTGAAGAATACAATCTCCATAAAACTAGCCCTATATGCCTCGCTTATTATCCAATTACTCCTTTTAGTTGGCTTTGTGGCAGTTCGTTTTGACTGGATTCTTATCTTTAGTGCCTTGGATGCCTTTTTCGCAGGTATCCTCTCTCCTCGATTACAGGAACTCATTTTTAAACAAATACCTGAGGAGTCAATGGGAGCAGTTCAATCCTCTATCGGTGCCATTACAGTTGTTTTACCTAGCTTATTTACAATAGCTTTGGTAACCATTGCTACTAGCTTTGGAACTCTGGCAGTTAGCTTTGTTTTATTGCTATTTCTTCTAGCTGCCTTTATCATACTCTTGAATATCCGTGAAAACATTTAGCGAAGAATGTGTATATTATATGTTTGAGACTGGATTCCAGTCTGTTTATGATGGCTACAATCAGCAGACTGTTAAATTTTTGAGAAAGTTGCTTGACATTTCAGACCAATCGGTTTATAATTAAAAAATGTAGAGATAAATACATGAGAAAAGAAGAAAAAACAAGACTACGAAGAGAGAAAATCATTACCGCTGCTTTGTTTGAATTTGCTACAAAAGGCTATCAAGGTTTTGTCATCAATGAACTTTGTAAAGTGGATGGTATTTCCAAAGGAGTTTTGTATCATAATTTTTCAGGGAAATCAGACCTCTATCTAACTTGTTTTCAGGAGAGTTTTGAGAAAGCTTTGGCAGTGTTTCTGGGGGTGGAAGGTCAAGTGCCCTCCTTAGCTGATTATATGGAAAGACGTCACCAATTTTATCAGCAATACCCAGAACATAGCCACATTTTCTTTGAGGCAATGATTGCGACACCAGAAGAATTGGAAGCAGACATTGCACCACAGAAAGCTATCTTTTTGGACTTGAATGAACAAGTTTGTCAAAAACTTATATCAGAATCCAAACTGAAAGAGCATATTGATGAGAAACGAGCTATGGACTATCTGCGATTGATTCAGGATATGTTTCGTTCCTATTATTTAACTGTTTCGTCAGATAGCAGTTTGCCTGACTTGGTTTCAGGATATGAACATCAATTATCACAGGTTTTGGATATGATGATTTATGGAATACTAGAGGAAGATTCCTCTAAAAAAGGAGAAAAATAATGTCGAAAATTTGGAAATGGTTGTTACTAATTGCGGGTATTTTTGCAGTTTTTGTAGGTTTTAATATGTTTGCACATCCTCTTATTAGCTTGGCTTCCATGACTTTCTGGTTTGCACTTGTATTTGCAGTTCAAGGGATTTCTGAGATTGTACAATACTTCAAATCAGAAGAAAAGCATGGCTGGAATTTATTTGGAGGAATTGTTACCCTCATCCTCGCTCTTACCTTGTTCTCAGGTAGCTTTATTGAAATGGTAACATTTGTACCATTTATCATTTCTTTATGGGCCTTGACAAATGGTATTACAAAAACTATCGTTGGTTTCAAGGTTCGTAAGACGGATAAATCGGTAGGTACCCCTCTAGTTTGGATGGGGATTTTAGGAATCGTAGCAGGTTTAATCATGATGGGACACCCATTGATGACCGGTCTCTATATTAGTTACACCATTGCCTTTGTCTTTATTTATCAAGGTATTGTGGCAATTGTTCAATTCTTCAAGATTAAATAAGAATAAAATGGAGTCTGTCTGATTACAATCAGCAGACTTTTTTCTCTTTCCTGAATGTGTTATAATAGTCCATGCTATGGCTGGAGCCTTTTCAGCCTACTTATACTCTTCGAAAATCTCTTCAAACTGCGTCAGCTTCTATCTGCAACCTCAAAACAATGTTTTGAGCAACCTGTGGCCAGCTTTCTAGTTTGCTCTTTGATTTTCATTGAGTATTATTAAGACAATATGAGGAGAAAGATGAAAGAAAAAGGATTTTGGGAGGGGGCGCAGGCGGCCATGCCAACGGCCCTTGGTTATGTCAGTATTGGCTTGGCCTGTGGGATTATTGGTGCGCCCTATGTGACACCTGTTGAGATGGGCTTGATGAGCCTCTTTGTTTATGCTGGGAGTGCCCAGTTTGCCATGTTGGCACTGATTGCGGTTCAAGCACCTGTGGCAGCTATTGCTATGACGGTCTTTTTGATTAATTTGCGTCTCTTTTTGTTGAGTTTGCATGCGTCAACCTATTTCCGTCATACCAGTCTCTGGCAAAATATCGGTATGTCTAGTCTCTTGACGGATGAGACTTATGGCGTTTTGATGGGCGAGTTAGCCCATACAGACAAGGTCAATCCTATGTGGATGCACGGAAACAATCTCAACAGCTATGTAGCTTGGTTTGTGGGAACAGTTGTCGGAACGGCTCTGGGTGGCCTACTGCCAAATCCAGAAATCTTTGGCTTGGATTTTGCCCTGGTTGGGATGTTCATCGGAATTTTTGCTTCGCAATTCCAGATTATGCAAAGACGGATTCCTGTCCGCAATCTGCTCATTATCCTAGCAGTTGTTGCGGTGTCCTTCTTTTTACTCTTGACAGTGGTGTCTCAGTCACTAGCTGTTCTATTTGCGACCTTGCTAGGTTGTACAATGGGGGTGGTATTAGATGGTCAGTAAGTATCTTTTATTAGCAGTTATTTTCTCTGGTCTTGTGACTTGGATTCCCCGTATGATTCCCTTCATCTTGGTCAAGTATAAGGGCTTGCCTGCGATCGTTGAGCGTTTTTTGAAGTTTTTGCCCGTTTCTATTATCTTTGCCTTGATTCTTTCAAGCGTAGTGACAGGTAAGGTTGGGAGCCTTCCTCAAATCAAATGGCTGGACTTCTTAGCAGTCTTTCCAACGGCTTGGGTGGCCTTTCGTTACCGCAATCTAGTCGGAACAGTTCTCTTTGGAGTAGTCTTGATCGCCGTCTTGCGCTTGGTCTTTTAAATTAGCCATAAAAAAAATTTATCACAGAGATAGATATCATATAATGGCGTAAATTCTCTTTTTCTGTTAGAATTATAAGGTATTTTATTTTGGAGGAAATGACATGAAAAAAATCGTTAAATACTCATCTCTTGCTGCCCTTGCTCTTGTTGCTGCAGGTGTGTTAGCAGCTTGCTCAGGTGGTGCTAAGAAAGAGGGAGAAGCAGCTGCCAAGAAAGAAATTATCGTTGTAACCAATGCTACACCAAAACCATTCAACTATGAAGAAAATGGCGAATTGACTGGTTACGAGATTGAAGTGGTTCGCGCTATCTTTAAGGACTCTGACAAGTATGATGTCAAGTTTGAGAAGACAGAGTGGTCAGGTGTCTTTGCAGGACTTGATGCTGATCGTTACCAAATGGCTGTTAGCAACATCAGCTACACTAAAGAACGTGCTGAAAAATACCTTTATGCAGCTCCAACTGCTAAAAACCCTAACGTTCTTGTAGTGAAAAAAGATGACCCTAGCATCAAATCGCTTGATGATATCGGTGGAAAATCAACAGAAGTTGTTCAAGGGACAACTTCTGCTAAACAGCTAGAAGACTACAACAAACAACATTCAGATAATCCAACTGTCCTAAAGTATACTAAAGCAGACTTCCAACAAATCATGGGACGCTTGAGCGATGGCCAGTTTGACTACAAGATTTTTGATAAAATCGGTGTTGAAACAGTCATCAAGGACCAAGGTTTGGACAACTTGAAAGTGATCGAACTTCCAAGCGACCAACAACCTTATGTTTACCCACTTCTTGCTAAAGGTCAAGATGAGTTGAAAACATTTGTAGACAAACGTATCCAAGAACTCTACAAAGACGGAACTCTTGAAAAATTGTCTAAACAATTCTTTGGAGGCACTTATCTACCAGCAGAAGCTGATATTAAATAATTTCTTGAAATCATCCATTCTGAGTAGATGGGTGATTTCTCAGTTTTTAGGGATATAGTTTTAAACTATATATCTGACTATCTAATAACAATTTGTGAAATCAAATAAATTGTGAGATACTAGTACGGTATTATTTTTAAGGAGAAAGAATCATGAAAATCAAAAAATGGCTTGGTGTAGCTGCCCTTGCTACAGTCGCAGGTTTGGCTCTTGCAGCTTGCGGAAACTCAGAAAAGAAAGCAGACAATGCAACAACTATCAAAATCGCAACGGTTAACCGTAGCGGTTCTGAAGAGAAACGTTGGGACAAAATTCAAGAATTGGTTAAAAAAGACGGCATTACTTTGGAATTTACAGAGTTCACAGACTACTCACAACCAAATAAGGCAACTGCTGATGGCGAAGTAGACTTGAACGCTTTCCAACACTACAACTTCTTGAACAACTGGAACAAAGAAAACGGAAAAGACCTTGTAGCGATTGCTGATACTTACATCTCTCCAATCCGCCTTTACTCAGGTTTGAATGGAAGTGACAACAAGTACACTAAAGTAGAAGACATCCCAGCAAACGGAGAAATCGCTGTACCGAACGATGCTACAAACGAAAGCCGTGCGCTTTACTTGCTTCAATCAGCTGGCTTGATTAAATTGGACGTTTCAGGAACTGCTCTTGCAACAGTTGCTAATATCAAAGAAAATCCAAAGAACTTGAAAATCACTGAATTGGACGCTAGCCAAACAGCTCGTTCATTGTCATCAGTTGACGCTGCCGTTGTAAACAATACCTTCGTTACAGAAGCAAAATTGGACTACAAGAAAGCACTTTTCAAAGAACAAGCTGATGAAAATTCAAAACAATGGTACAACATCATCGTTGCGAAAAAAGATTGGGAAACATCACCAAAAGCTGATGCTATCAAGAAAGTGATCGCAGCTTACCACACAGATGACGTGAAAAAAGTTATCGAAGAAACATCAGACGGTTTGGATCAACCAGTTTGGTAATAAGAAACAGGGAGGTGGGAGAGAAGATTCCACCTCTTGCTTTTGTATAGAGCATGGATTGTCAGGAAGAGTAGTTCATAGAAAGGTAGAGAGAATATGGTTTTTCCTAGCGAACAAGAACAGATTGAAAAATTTGAAAAGGATCATGTAGCCCAGCATTATTTTGAGGTTTTGCGTACCTTGATCTCTAAGAAATCAGTCTTTGCCCAACAGGTGGGGCTCAAAGAAGTCGCAAATTATCTGGGTGAGATTTTCAAGCGTGTTGGTGCTGAAGTGGAGATTGATGAGACTTATACGGCGCCCTTTGTCATGGCGCATTTCAAGAGTTCGCGTCCAGATGCCAAGACCTTGATTTTCTATAACCACTATGACACTGTGCCAGCGGATGGGGATCAGGTCTGGACAGAGGCTCCCTTTACGCTTTCGGTCCGCAATGGCTTCATGTATGGGCGTGGAGTTGACGATGATAAGGGTCATATCACAGCTCGTTTGAGTGCTTTGAGAAAATACATGCAGGACCATGATGATTTGCCTGTCAATATCAGTTTTATCATGGAGGGAGCGGAGGAATCGGCTTCGACAGACCTGGATAAGTATTTGGAAAAACATGCGGATAAACTCCGTGGCGCAGATTTATTGGTCTGGGAACAAGGGACTAAAAATGCCTTGGAACAGCTAGAAATTTCTGGTGGAAATAAGGGGATTGTGACCTTTGATGCCAAGGTAAAAAGTGCGGATGTCGATATCCACTCTAGTTATGGTGGGGTTGTGGAATCAGCTCCTTGGTATCTCCTCCAAGCCTTACAGACTCTTCGCGCTGCAGATGGCCGTATCTTGGTTGAAGGCTTGTACGAAGAAGTGCAGGAGCCAAATGAACGAGAATTGGCCTTGCTAGAAACTTATGGTCAACGAAACCCAGAGGAAGTTAGTCGGATTTATGGATTGGAGTTGCCTCTCTTACAGGAGGAGCGGATGGCCTTTCTAAAACGTTTCTTTTTCGAGCCAGCCCTTAATATCGAAGGGATCCAGTCTGGTTATCAAGGGCAAGGGGTTAAGACTATTTTGCCTGCAGAAGCCAGTGCCAAGCTAGAGGTTCGTCTGGTTCCGGGCTTAGAACCGCATGATGTTCTGGAAAAAATTCGGAAACAGCTAGACAAAAATGGCTTTGATAGGGTAGAATTATACTATACCTTGGGAGAGATGAGCTATCGAAGCGATATGAGCGCGCCAGCCATTCTTAATGTAATCGAGTTGGCCAAGAAATTCTATCCACAGGGCGTTTCAGTCTTGCCGACGACAGCGGGGACAGGGCCTATGCATACGGTCTTTGATGCCCTAGAGGTGCCAATGGTGGCCTTCGGTCTAGGAAATGCCAACAGCCGAGACCACGGTGGAGATGAAAATGTGCGAATCGCCGATTACTACACCCATATTGAATTAGTAGAGGAGCTGATTAGAAGCTATGAGTAGAGATATTATCAAGTTAGATCAGATCGATGTGACTTTTCATCAAAAGAAGAGAACCATCACAGCGGTCAAGGATGTGACCATTCACATCCAAGAAGGGGATATCTACGGAATCGTTGGATATTCTGGAGCAGGGAAATCAACCCTTGTACGGGTGATTAACCTCTTGCAAAAACCATCTGCAGGGAAAATTACCATTGACGACGATGTGATTTTTGATGGCAAGGTGACCTTGACGGCAGAACAGTTGCGTCGTAAACGTCAGGATATTGGGATGATTTTCCAGCATTTCAATCTGATGAGCCAAAAGACGGCAGAGGAGAATGTAGCCTTTGCCCTCAAACACTCTGGACTCAGTAAGGAAGAAAAGAAGGCTAAAGTAGCCAAGTTGTTGGACTTGGTTGGCTTGGCAGATCGTGCTGAAAACTACCCTTCACAACTATCTGGAGGGCAAAAACAGCGTGTAGCCATTGCGCGTGCCTTGGCAAATGATCCAAAAATCTTGATTTCAGACGAGTCAACTTCTGCCCTTGACCCTAAGACAACCAAGCAGATTTTGGCCTTGTTGCAAGATTTGAACCAAAAATTAGGCTTAACTGTTGTCTTGATTACGCATGAAATGCAGATTGTCAAAGATATTGCCAATCGTGTGGCAGTTATGCAGGATGGGCATTTGATTGAAGAGGGTAGCGTCCTTGAAATCTTCTCAAATCCTAAACAAGCTTTGACTCAAGACTTTATCTCAACAGCTACAGGCATTGATGAAGCTATGGTCAAAATTGAGAAGCAAGAAATCGTGGAACACTTGTCTGAAAACAGTCTCTTGGTTCAACTCAAGTACGCAGGTGCTTCAACAGACGAGCCACTTTTGAATGAATTGTACAAGCGTTACCAAGTAACGGCTAATATCCTCTATGGCAATATCGAAATTCTCGATGGTACTCCTGTTGGAGAATTGGTTGTGGTCTTGTCAGGTGAAAAAGCAGCGTTGGCAGGTGCCCAAGAAGCCATTCGTCAAGCAGGCGTACAGCTAAAAGTATTGAAGGGAGGACAGTAAGATGGAATCATTGATTCAAACCTATTTACCAAATGTCTATAAAATGGGCTGGGCTGGTCAAGCAGGTTGGGGAACAGCTATCTACCTAACCCTTTATATGACAGTTCTTTCCTTCATCATCGGAGGATTCTTGGGGCTAGTGGCAGGTCTTTTCCTTGTCTTAACAGCGCCAGGTGGTGTCTTGGAAAACAAGGTCGTCTTCTGGATTTTGGATAAGATTACCTCTATTTTCCGTGCGGTTCCTTTTATCATCCTCTTGGCAGTCTTGTCACCCTTCTCTCATCTAATCGTAGGAACAAGCATTGGTCCAAATGCGGCTATCGTACCGCTATCTTTTGCAGTCTTTGCCTTCTTTGCTCGTCAGGTGCAGGTTGTCTTGGCTGAGCTAGATGGCGGTGTCATTGAGGCAGCTCAAGCGAGCGGAGCGACTTTCTGGGACATCGTGGGTGTTTACCTATCAGAAGGTCTTCCAGACTTAATTCGCGTGACAACTGTGACCTTGATTTCCCTTGTTGGGGAAACAGCCATGGCCGGAGCGGTTGGAGCTGGTGGTATCGGTAACGTAGCCATCGCTTATGGATTTAACCGCTATAATCACGATGTAACTATCTTAGCAACCATCATTATCATTTTGATTATCTTTGCGATCCAATTCTTGGGAGATTTCTTAACTAAGAAATTGAGTCATAAATAAAGAGAATTAGGCAATCTGTACATCATTCATAGGAGTTGTCGTTATAGTCAAGACTTAAAATTCTCTGTACTGGTTGCTATCAACCGTTACTTTTATGAGTTAGAGAGTTAAGAATTGTGGGGAGTCAATATGCAAAATCTGGGAGAAGTTTTTAAAGAATTGAGAAAGAGTCGGAATGTATCTCTACAGGAGGCGACGGGAGGAGAGTTCACTTATTCCATGCTGAGCAAATTTGAGCGTGGAGAAGCAGATTTATCATCTATGAAATTGATTACTGCCTTAGATAACATCCACTCTGATTTGAATGAATTTATGTACTTGGTACGTGGTTTTTCTCAGAAAAAGGTTTTGGCTTTTCAAGAAAATCTCTGGGATTTATATGACAGAGAAGGGATTGATTCTCTCCATTCCTTGTATGAAGAGACGACTCAAAAGTACAGATCAAGTGCTAAAAAAAGCTATCTCTTACAAATGATTCGTATCAAAAGCCTTCTCGTGTTTTTTGATTCAGAAATAAGAGCAACGGATGAAGAACTGACTTTTCTCTATGACTATTTTTTTACTATTGATATCTGGGGAAATTATGAATTGGAACTATTTTCAACGATTTCTACTTTGTTTCCTCTGCCTCTCTATTTTAAATATTCTAGGGAGATGTTACAAAAGACGGATTTATTAGGCTCTTTACCGAGTAACAAAGTTGGTATTGACACTATTTTGATTAATGGACTTTTTAAAGCGATAGAGGAAAAGGATAAATTAAAAGCAGACTATTTTACCTTTCAGATTGAAAAACGAGAATTGCCAGAATCTCAAGCCTATCTTAAAATCATTTATATGATTGCTAAAGGGTATTATGATACTATTTTTAATGTTAAAAATAAGGGTCTTGAGAAAATCCAGAGAGGCATTACAATCTTACAAGATTTAGAGTATATAGATGGTGCAAGATATTATGAAAACTATTTTGAAAATCAGTTTTCAAATAAAGATTTGTAATATATTCTCGTTACATCGACTGATGAAAAATAAATGGGCTTGTAGATGGAGTGATAAATAGTAGTATCTAGGAGCTAGAGTTTCTATTTTCAGAAAAAATATATTACAAAAAAGTGGGGAGTCCCGCTTTTTTTGTTAGACTGGTTTCAATAGAATACTCTTTGAAATATGGAGAAAGGCCTGTTATGAAACTATTCTTAAGCCATCATTTATTTAGAATACTGACCTTATCGAGATTTTTGAGCTCAAGTGGAGCTTATATTTATAATCTGGTATTTATTATTTATGCTGCGAGTCTACCCTTTAAAAATATAGCTGTATTTATGGCGAATATGATTACGATTTTACCTTTCCTATTTACTTTTTATGTTGGGATTAAGGCTGATCATACTCGGAATAAAGCAGGGACAATTATCTGGGTTGGTTGTGTGCAAAGTCTACTATTTCTTTTGATTGCTAGTGTGATTCATAATCAGAACTTTGTAACGTTTGCTTTTATCTGTATGGTTAATATCTGTTCGGATATTTTATCAGATTATACAGCAGGCCTTCGTATGCCGATTATCCAGCATAATATTTCGGAAGATAAGCTCTATGAAGCTTATTCCTTTACTCAGTTTGTCTCCTATTTATCAAATCTAGGAGGTCAAGCCTTAGGAGTGTGGTTACTCACAACAAGCCACCAAAATTTTTCTTTTGTTGCAATTGTAAATGCTGGCTTCTTTTTACTATCTTCTCTCATTTTGTTCAAAAATAGAAGAGAATTGACGCATTTGTCTGTAAGTGTAGAGGATAAGTCGATTAGTTTACTTCAACAAGTTAAGGTAATCTATGCGGACATGGATGATATCTTTAGGCAGAGAGAAAGTAAATCTTTGTTTAAAATGATCCTTGTCATTTTGGTAATGAATACTTTGGGAGGAGCTGTTGGAGGTATTTATCACTTTTACTTATTAGACCATACTATCTATCATCTCAGCTATGCTCAGGCCCTATTTTTAATCGAATGTGTTAGCTTGGGAGGAGCTATTCTTGGTAGCCTAACTCCCCATGATTATTTTGGGAAATGGTCGTTTTCAAGTTTGCTATCGCTCAATGCAATTCTGTTTGTCTTACTTGCTACTGCTAATATTTTAGATTTTTCTCCTCTAGTAGGTGTTGTTTGCTTAGCCTTTGTCATGTATTTGATGTCGAAATCAATGCCTAAATTAGATACTCTGTTATTGTCTAATTTGAGCGTGGATGTATTAGCTAGAAGTAATAATCTCTTGAGTATGATTTTTTCCCTAACATTACCCTTGGGGATGTCTGTATTTTCCTTCTTAGCTTTGCAAGATATCAGTCTTTGTTGGTGGGTGTTTTTGGTAGTGAGTGTGATAGGGTTGACTTTATCTCTAGAAAAAAGAAGTTTTTCAGGTAAAAAATTTTAACCTAGGGGAAATCAGGCTTACTAGAAGGTCTTCCAGATTTGATCCGTGTGACGACTGTGACCTTGATTTCACTTGTTGGTAAAACAGCCATGGCGGGGCAGTTGGAGCTGGCGGTGTTGGTAACGTAGCTATCGCTTATGGATTTATACTCTTCGAAAATCTCTTCAAACTACGTCAGCTTTGCCTTGCCGTAGGTATATGTAACTGACTTCGTCAGTCTTATCTCCAACCTCAAAACAGTGTTTTGAGCAACCTGCGGCTAGCTTCCTAGTTTGCTCTTTGATTTTCATTGAGTATTACAATCCAATTCTTGGGAGATTTCTTGACTAAGTCTTGAGCCATAAATAAAAAGAGCCGTGCGGCTCTTTTTTAGTAATCAGATTTTCTGTGCAAATTTTTTACTCAAGGCTTGTCCAATCAAGGCACCAACTAGGGCTCCAATGACAATACTTGCGATAAATAGAAGGATGGTTCCAGGATTTGGCGCGACCATGATACGGTCGATATATTCTTGCGATTTTCCTCTTGCTAGAAGGGTTGCCATATAGGCTTTGGGCGCAATCCACATAAGCAAGATTGGTCCTGATGTACTAAAGGCAAAGAGAATGAAAGAAAGGAAGTTCTTTGTTTTGTCCTTGTATTTTCCTAAATGAGCTACTCCATCTGCTAGGAGACCACAGATAATTCCAGGAAGGAAGGCGCCGGCACCGTGTTTAGTTCCCAAGAAAAAGAGAGCAATAACAAGGCCGATAGTGGTAATGGCTCCAAAACGCGGAACTTTTGCGATTAGAATCATATAGACGCTACCGCCGACAAGGGCAGTAAAGGCAGGCGCATAAAACATGTTTCCAGTTTGGTCAAAGAGATTGCCCAAAAGGACACCAATCCCCATGCAGAGGAAGTAAAGAATTGCAAAAAGCAGTGTAGTTAAGATAGATTTTTTCATGAATTGTCTCCTGATAATTTTTTCACAATTCTCATTTTACCATGGTTTGGTGGGATTGTAAATGGATACTAGAAGTTTTTGAAAACGCTTGAAATATGATATAATAGTTTCATAGTTATTTTTAGGGGGATATCATGGGTAGATTTTTAGACTTTGTCTTTAATCGTTTCTTTTTAGGGATGATTGCGACAGCCTTCTTTTGGCTATTAACATTGGCAGGAGGGATTATCCTTGGTCTAGCGCCGGCTAGTGCCACCTTGATGAGCCTGTATGCAGAACATGGTTATAGCTTTCGGGAATACAGTTTGAAGGAGGCGTGGTCTCTTTATAAGCAAAATTTTGTCTCAAGCAACCTGATTTTCTATAGCTTTTTAGGTGTGGATTTAGTTTTGGTCTATGGCCTGTATCTATTGGTTCAATTACCTAATCAGACCATCGTTCATTTGATTGCGACCTTTTTGAATGTCTTAGTAGTTCCCCTCATCTTTTTGGCCTATACAGTGTCTTTGAAATTACAAGTTTATTTTGACTTGTCTTATCGAAATAGTCTAAAACTATCCTTGATTGGCATTTTTATGAGTCTAGCAGCTGTGGCCAAGGTTTTTCTTGGGACAGTGCTACTTGTGGCAATTGGTTACTATATGCCTGCTCTTCTCTTCTTTGTAGGAATTGGGATGTGGCATTTCTTTATCAGTGATATGTTGGAACCGGTCTATGAAAGTATCCATGAAAAATTGGCGACAAAATAGAATGAAGCAGTTTTGGCTGCATACGCTTCTAAGAACCTACAGTTCAGTTATGATGATTATTATTGCGAGTTTTGCAATTTTACTCTCCTATGCTGACTGGGATTCACGGGAAAAGGAAGCCCAGAGAGTAGCCCAGCGTGTAACTGCTAGAACAGTGAGTGAAATTGAATATTACCATAGAGAGTCAACCCAGATAGCTCAGGCTTTAGTTGAAAATCAAGCTCGTATTGAGGGAATCTATAAATACTTTAGCCTTAGCATGCCAGACTATTTTTACTGGCAATTAGAGCGGAAAGCTTCGCCTTATGTATCAGTCTCTCTGCATGAAAATGTTGATGACCTCTATGTTCGAAATGATTTTGTAACTGGAGTGGCCATTGTTTTTCAAGATTACAAGGAAGTCTATGTTTCTACTAAAGACAAACGTAGTGGAGAAAAAATCAGGGCTGAGGATTTTAAACCAGCAGGAAATAGTTTTGCCATTCCGGTGTCTGATCCAGTGTCAGATCAAGATTTAGGAGTGATTTACATCTCCTTGGACCCTGCTGTTTTATACCATGCCATTGATAATACTAGAGGTCATACTCCGATGGCAGTAACAGTGACCTCACCTTTTGATACGGAGATTTTTCATATTGGTGAGACAGTTGATAAGGAGAGTGAAAATTGGCTAGTTGGCTTAACTTCTCATGGTTATCAGGTTCAGGTGGCAGTTCCCAAAAACTTTGTTTTACAAGGAACGGTGACCAGCTCTGCTTTGATTGTGGGCTTGAGCCTTCTCTTTATTGTCATTCTTTATCTGACTTTGAGGCAGACCTTTGCTAATTACCAAAAGCAGGTAGTGGATTTGGTGGATTCCATTCAAGTCATTGCTCAAGGCGAAGAGGGTCGTCGGATTGACATTTCCGAGAAAGATCAGGAATTGCTCCTAATCGCAGAGACTACTAATGATATGTTGGATCGATTGGAAAAGAACATCCATGATATTTACCAGTTAGAGCTTAGTCAAAAAGATGCCAATATGCGGGCCTTGCAGGCGCAAATCAATCCTCATTTCATGTATAATACGCTGGAATTCTTGCGCATGTATGCAGTTATGCAGAGTCAAGACGAGTTGGCGGATATCATTTATGAGTTTAGTAGTCTCTTGCGTAACAATATTTCTGACGAAAGAGAAACTCTCCTCAAACAGGAATTAGAATTTTGCCGTAAATACAGCTATCTCTGCATGGTTCGCTATCCCAAGTCCATTGCCTATGGTTTCAAGATAGATTCAGAGTTAGAGAATATGAAGATTCCCAAGTTTACCTTGCAACCGCTGGTAGAAAACTATTTCGCGCATGGTGTTGACCACAGGAGGACAGATAATGTGATTAGCATCAAGGCTCTTAAACAGGATGGGTTTGTGGAAATTTTGGTGGTCGATAATGGTAGAGGAATGTCGGCTGAAAAACTGGCAAGTATTCGAGAAAAATTAAGTCAGAGACATTTTGAACACCAAGCCAGCTACAGTGATCAAAGGCAGTCTATCGGGATTGTCAATGTCCATGAGCGTTTTGTGCTCTATTTTGGGGATCGATATGCTATTACTATAGATTCTGCAGAGCAAGCAGGTGTTCAGTATCGTATTACAATTCAAGATGAGTAGAAAGGGAGAAGATGTATAAAGTATTATTAGTAGATGATGAGTACATGGTGACAGAAGGTCTGAAACGTTTGATTCCCTTTGATAAGTGGGATATGGAGGTCGTCGCAACAGCCAGTCATGCCGATGAAGCCCTAGAATATGTTCAGGAAAATCCTGTCGATGTGGTCATTTCCGATGTCAATATGCCCGACAAAACAGGGCTTGATATGATTCGAGAGATGAAAGAAATCTTACCAGATGCTGCCTATATCCTGCTGTCAGGTTATCAGGAGTTTGATTATGTAAAAAGAGCTATGAACCTTAGTGTGGTGGACTATCTGGTTAAGCCTGTTGATAAGGTAGAGCTAGGAAATCTGCTGGAGAAGATTGCAGGTCAGCTCGGCGAGAGAGGTAAGAAAAGTCAGACCCTCAGTCAAGATTTAGACGATGCTGGATTTGTTAGTTATTTAGGTGGTAAGGAGAATTGGTGGATAGGTCTTTCAAAGGAAAAACAGGGCTCCTTCACTATTCCCTACTATGTCTTGGGTCAAGATTGGCAGATTTTCATTTCTGACCAACCCCTAGATGGTTTGGTCGTTACACCTTTTGAAGCTCCTTATCAAGAACACTTTGAACGCTGGAAGCTGAATGCTGAGAAAGCCCTCTTTTACGGCTCTGTAAATCTACAGCAGTCTCAGAGTCTCTTTGCCTACTACGAACCGATTTATAGGGTTATCATTCAGGGGAATCTCAATCAAATCGTGGAAGAATTGAACCTTTTGGAGAAGGTGGTTCTTGAAAATACACCGCGTGTTCCGATTACCAAACAGCTTTTTATCCAGTTTGTCATGGATGTCTTTCACTTGTTTGAACATCTCAAAGCTGATGATATGACGGACATTGTCAAAACCATTCATGCTATTCAATCCTTCGATGAATTGGTTTCTTATATCAAGGAAACTCTGACCAGCTTTTTCGGTCAATACCGTATGAATGAAAATGTGGTCAGTGTGCTGGAAGTCATTGGTCGTGATTACCAAAAGGAGCTGTCCCTCAAGGATATCAGTAAGGCCCTCTTTATCAATCCTGTCTATCTAGGACAGTTGATTAAGCGTGAAACCGATTCGACCTTTGCAGAGTTACTAAACAAACAACGTATTAAGGCTGCCCAGCAGCTCTTGCTTTCGACTAGTGATAGTATCGAAGATATTTGTTATGCTGTTGGTTACAGTAACCTTGGATATTTCTATAAAGTTTTCCGAAAATTGTGCGGAAAATCGCCAAAAGCCTACCGAAAACAGGTAGAAACGATACTGTAAGATTTGTATTCCTTTATAAAATGTGCTATAATATGAATAATATTATTAGGAGGTTCTATTATGAAAAAGAAACCGATTTATCTATGGGTCTTGTTAATCTTGTCTGCCCTTATTTCAGCAATGTCTCTGTTTGGAATGTTGAGTCCCTTACCTAGCAAAGAAGCTCTTCGTGCCGCTCAGAAACAAGTTGCAGGGGTCAGTGCTCAGCAATTAGAAGACCAGCTTAATTACAACTATGGAGTAGCAGAAGCATATCATTCTATTTTTAATATGGCCTTGATTGTGCTATCTGTTATTTTAGTGGTCGTAGCGATTGTCTTCCTTATTCGTAAGAATTTGCAATATGCAAACTATACTTACGTTGGCTATGTTTTGTTAGCTATTATCGGTTCGATTTATGGCTATGTTGGTTTACAGGACGCTGTGCAGTTGGTTCAAGATGAGAGCATGCGTTTGACAATGAGTATTGGTTCAAAAGCTGTCAGCATTTTCTATATCGTCATCAATATTCTCTTCCTAGCTCTTGTCTTCTATAAGATGTGGCGACAACAGAAAGCCTTGGCAGAAGAAGAGGAAGCAGAAAATCTTGCCTAAGTATTGACAAAAAAGAACTATCAAGATACAATCTTGGTAGTTCTTTTTCGATTAAAAATAAAATCATGGAGGTACATATGAAGACAATTTCTTTAGTTTATATTAGTTTGAGTGGCAACACTGAAAGTTTTGTGACGCGCTTGAAAGATTATCTCTTGTCCCAGTACGAGGGAATTGAGGTTCAAAAGATTCATATCAAGGATTTGGTCAAGGAAGGTAAAAATTTCTATGAGATGGACCATCCCTATGTCGCTTTTTTGCCGACCTATCTCGAAGGTGGGAATGGCGTGGATAACGGAGATGTTGAGATCTTGACGACACCCGTTGGGGATTTTATCGCCTATGGTGACAATGCTAGCAAGTGTTTTGGTGTGGTTGGTTCAGGAAATCGTAACTTTAATAATCAATACTGTCTGACAGCCAAGCAATACAGTCAACGTTTTGGTTTCCCTGTATTGGCTGATTTTGAAATGCGAGGCATGCTGGAAGATATCAAACATGTCGCAGCTATTATCGCAGATTTGTATGAGTTGGAAAGGGAGAATTAAAGTCAATATAAGAGGCGCTTGGGATTTGCTAGCTGTTTTTTGAGTATAAACAGTCTTTGAGAACGTAAAAAAGCATAAGTTCAGGTCTTCAAAACCTTGTTCTTATGCTTTTTATCATAGAAATATTTGCTGCATTTTCTCTTGAAATGAAACCTTATACTCAATGAAAATCAAAGAGCAAACTAGGAAACTAGCCGCAGGCTGTACTTNNACGTGGTTTGAATTTGATTTGCGAAGAGTATTATCTTCATCTCGCGCTTGTCAGTTAACCTGCTTTTCCGATTGCGAGTGCGTAGATAAAGAAGATGGCGAAGCCAAAGAGGAAAATCAATCCTGCAATGGCAAGGTGTTTGAGCCAAGAAGGAAGATGTTTGTTTTCACGCGTTACCAAGGCGTAATTCAAAAGAGCAAAGAAAGGTGTTGTCAGGAAAGAGCCAATCATGGCAAAGCGGAGCATGGTTGACACCTGACCAGAGAAGAACTTGATAATGACGATACCGATGATAGCAGTAATGGTCATCCAGATATTCAAAGATTTACGATTGTCTTCTTTTTGACTGATTAGCAGTCGGAGAGATTCCTGATTGACACGAGAATAGCCATCAATAACAGTGATAACTGTTCCAAAGATACACAGGAAAGCAATAAAGGTAATCAAGTAACGGGACCATTCGCCAAGAACAGAGGCATACATGCCCACGAATTGAGAGATGTATTTGGCCGAAGCAGCTTCAACCGCCTGCCCTGTAGGATACTGAATCAGTGCTCCCAGTGCTACAAAGAAGACGGCTAGGATAGCTGTTCCAATATAACCAGTGTTAAAGTCAAACAGAGCGTCTTCTGTGTTAAAGTTGACGGTCTTTCTCTTTTCAGCTGACCAAAGTGAATTGATAGCTGAAATTTCAATAGGAGCCGGCATCCATCCTAGGAGGGAGACGATGAAGGGCAGAGCTGCCATTTGCCAAGGTGTCTTCTCGACAAAATCAGAACTGTATTCTGGATGCTTGACCGCTGCGATGATAACTGCAAGAACAGTCGCAATGGTTAAGGCAGACATAATCCATTTGACCATACCATCTAAGAGTTTGTAGCCTCCAAAGAGTAGCATAGCCCAAATGACTGCAACGAGAATGAGGGACCACTGAGTGATGCTAAGACCGATCATTGGGAAGGCGCTGGCGATGATAGCTGAGCACAGAATGGCGACACCAGCTGTGTTGACCATAGCCGAAAAAACATTGAGGATAAAGAAAATCCAGAGATAGAGTTTTCCTTTTTCGGCATAACCTTCAACCAAAGTCTTTCCAGTATCAGCTGTGTATTCAGCACCAAAACGGAAAAATGGATATTTAAAGACATTGGCTAAGATGACCAAGAGAAGTAGAGACCAACCGTAAGAACCGCCAGCTTGAGTGGAAGATACAATGTGGGAACCTCCAACAGCGGCAGTTGCCATTAGGATTCCAGGTCCCATTGCTTTTAGCTTGCTTGCCCAGGTTGATTGATTTAAGGAAATAGCTTGTGACATGATAAATACTCCTTTTTGAATTTTCAGAATAATCTGGATATGTAATCTATATTCTACAAAAAACTTTGGGAAAATGCAAGAATATTTTGAAAAAAGATAGAAAATTACAGAAAATTTACAAAGAAGATCTGAAAATAACTGCTATGATAGTAAGGTACAGCAGGATAAAGAAAAACCGAGAAGTTTCTTTCTCGGATTTGCTTATTATGAGGTTCTTACTTTCTATGCTCCAAGAGTTGATTGATGTGATCCACTTTTTTAGCTTCTTTTTTATAAAGAATAGCCCAGATGATGAGGTAGACAATTGCAAACTCGATAATGAGCTGGAGATAGAAGAACCAGTGGAAGGGGAACCAACCTGCTAGGGTTGCTAGTGGGACAAAGCCAGCCAGCATAAGGAAGAAATGAGTCAGAGTGGCACGAAGCATGCTCCAGTCACGGCTGAATAATCGTTTACCAAAGTTGAAGAGAATACCGATGGCTGCCCAGATAAGAGTACAGTAGAGCAAGACCAGGGCACCGTGAACCTGATGTTGAGCCATCACTTGGCCGATGATAGAGTAGGGATTTAGTGGTGCGTAGATACTCGGTGCATAAATGAGTGAAAAGATGATAGAGAGGATGAGGCCGATAAGAACACCGGTGGCTGCGTCGTGAAATACTTGTTTTTTCATAGTTCTAATTTCTCCTTGATGGTTTTTAGGTAACGGCGTGAAGAGTAGGTGAAGCTTTCGTTTTTCAAGAAAATTTCTACTAGGCCGTTGGGGGTGAGCTTGAGATGAGAGATGGAATCGATATTGATGATTTCTGATTGGGAAATTTGGATAAAATTGGTTGGCAGAATTTCAAGGACCTGATAGAGTCGCAAATCAATGCTGTAGGTCTGACTCGCGGTTTCGGCTAGAACCTTCCGATTCTCGATATAGAAGCGTTGAATCTTGCCAATCTCAACGAGATAGACCTGATTATCGATTTTCCCTTTGATTTTTTCTGTTAGATCCAGATTTTCTGCGAACTCGATGACTTTCTGGACTTTATCTGTCGGCTGAGGTGCTTGAACAATCAGCTTTTCCTCTTCGTAAGTTTCACTAATCTGTAGTTCTACTTTCATAAACTTCTCTCCTTGTTTTTCATACAAAATTAATCTCACTTCTTGTACATCTTTATTAATACTCTTCAAAAATCAAATTCAAACCACGTCAGCGTCGTCTTGCCGTACTAAAGTACTGTCTGCGCCTAGCTTTCTAGTTTGCTCTTTGATTTTTATTGAGTATACCACTATTTTATGCCCCCTGGCAAGGGACTTTGTCTATGTGGAGGGATTTGGCTCCTATGTGGCGCTTGCTTTTCTGTCCTATCTGAAATATGGTATAATAGCACTAATCAATTTCTAGGAAAACAGGTACAGAAAGGGGCTGAAAAATGTCTCATATTATTGAATTGCCAGAGGTGCTGGCAAACCAAATCGCGGCTGGAGAGGTCATTGAACGTCCTGCCAGTGTGGTCAAAGAGTTGGTAGAAAATGCTATTGACGCGGGTTCTAGTCAGATTATCATTGAGATTGAAGAGTCTGGTCTCAAGAAGATTCAAATCACAGATAATGGTCATGGAATTGCCCACGATGAGGTAGAGCTGGCTCTGCGTCGTCATGCGACCAGTAAGATAAAAAATCAGGCAGATCTCTTTCGGATTCGGACGCTTGGTTTTCGTGGTGAAGCCTTGCCTTCTATCGCTTCTGTTAGTGTTTTGACCCTTTTGACGGCGGTGGATGGTGCTAGTCATGGAACCAAGTTAGTCGCGCGTGGGGGTGAAGTTGAGGAAGTCATCCCAGCGACGAGTCCTGTGGGAACCAAGGTTTGTGTGGAGGACCTCTTTTTCAACACGCCTGCTCGCCTCAAGTATATGAAGAGCCAGCAAGCAGAGTTGTCTCATATCATTGATATTGTCAACCGTCTGGGCTTGGCCCATCCTGAGATTTCTTTCAGCTTGATTAGTGATGGCAAGGAAATGACGCGGACAGCTGGGACTGGTCAACTGCGACAAGCAATCGCAGGAATTTATGGTTTGGTCAGTGCCAAGAAGATGATTGAAATTGAGAACTCTGACCTAGATTTCGAAATTTCAGGTTTTGTGTCCTTGCCTGAGTTAACTCGAGCCAACCGCAACTATATCAGCCTCTTCATCAATGGTCGTTATATCAAGAACTTTTTACTCAATCGTGCTATTCTTGACGGCTATGGTAGTAAGCTTATGGTAGGCCGTTTTCCACTGGCTGTCATTCACATCCATATTGACCCCTATCTAGCGGATGTCAATGTGCATCCAACCAAGCAAGAGGTGCGGATTTCCAAGGAAAAAGAATTGATGGCCTTGGTCTCAGAAGCTATTTCTAATAGTCTCAAGGAGCAAACTTTGATACCTGATGCCTTGGAAAATCTTGCCAAATCGACTGTGCGTAATCGTCAAAAGGTGGAGCAGACCATTCTCCCACTCAAAGAAAATACTCTCTACTATGAGCAAACAGAGCCGACAAGACCTAGCCAAGCTGAGGTGGCTGATTATCAGGTTGAATTAACTGAGGAAGGGCAGGACTTAACCCTGTTTGCAAAGGAAACTTTAGATCAGTTAACCAAGCCAGCAAAACTGCATTTTGCAGAGAGAAAACCTGCTAACTATGACCAACTAGACCATCCAGAGTTAGATTTAGCCAGTCTGGATAAAGCCTATGATAAGCTAGAGCGAGAAGAATCTTCAAGCTTCCCAGAGTTGGAATTTTTCGGGCAAATGCATGGGACCTATCTCTTTGCTCAAGGGCGAGATGGACTCTACATCATAGACCAACATGCGGCTCAGGAACGGGTCAAGTATGAGGAGTACCGTGAAAGCATTGGTGATGTTGACCAGAGCCAGCAACAACTCCTAGTGCCCTACATCTTTGAATTTCCAGCGGATGATGCTCTGCGTCTCAAGGAAAGAATGGCACTTTTAGAGGAAGTGGGCGTCTTTCTAGCAGAGTACGGAGAAAATCAATTCATCTTACGCGAACATCCTATTTGGATGGCAGAGGAGGAAATTGAGTCAGGTATCTATGAAATGTGCGACATGCTACTCTTGACCAAGGAAGTTTCTATCAAGAAATATCGAGCAGAGTTGGCTATCATGATGTCCTGCAAGCGGTCTATCAAGGCCAATCATCGTATTGATGATCATTCAGCTAGACAACTCCTCTATCAGCTTTCTCAATGTGACAATCCCTATAACTGTCCCCACGGACGTCCTGTTTTGGTGCATTTTACCAAGTCGGATATGGAAAAGATGTTCCGACGCATTCAGGAAAATCACACCAGTCTCCGTGAGTTGGGGAAATATTAAACTAAAAGGAAAACTATGTACGAATATTTAAAAGGAATCATTACCAAAATTACTGCTAAATACATTGTTCTTGAAGTCAACGGTATCGGTTATATTTTGCATGTGGCCAATCCCTATGCCTACTCAGGTCAGGTCAACCAAGAAGCTCAAATTTATGTGCATCAAGTTGTACGTGAGGACGCCCATCTACTTTATGGATTTCGCTCAGAAGACGAGAAGAAGCTCTTTCTCAGTCTGATTTCGGTTTCTGGGATTGGTCCTGTATCAGCTCTTGCTATTATCGCTGCTGATGACAATGCTGGCTTGGTTCAAGCCATCGAAACCAAGAACATCACCTACTTGACCAAGTTCCCTAAAATTGGTAAGAAAACAGCCCAGCAGATGGTGCTAGACTTGGAAGGCAAGGTAGTAGTTGCAGGAGATGACCTTCCTGCCAAGGTGGCAGTGCAAGCTAGCGCTGAAAACCAAGAATTGGAAGAAGCTATGGAGGCCATGTTGGCTCTGGGATACAAGGCAACAGAGCTCAAGAAAATCAAGAAATTCTTTGAAGGAACGACAGATACAGCTGAGAACTACATCAAGTCGGCCCTTAAAATGTTGGTCAAATAGGAGCAGAGCATGACAAAACGTTGTTCGTGGGTCAAGATGACCAATCCGCTCTACATTGCCTATCATGATGAGGAGTGGAGCCAGCCCCTCCATGATGACCAAGCATTGTTTGAATTGTTGTGTATGGAAACCTATCAGGCAGGCCTGTCTTGGGAAACGGTGCTCAACAAACGCCAGGCTTTCCGAGAAGCCTTTCATGGCTATCAAATTCAAGCAGTCGCAGAGATGACCGATACCGAATTGGAAGCCTTGCTGGAGAATCCAGCCATCATCCGAAATAGAGCCAAGATTTTTGCTACACGCGCTAACGCCCAAGCATTTTTACGACTACAGGAAGAATATGGCTCTTTTGATGCCTATCTTTGGTCTTTTGTTGAGGGGAAAACTATCGTCAATGATATTCCTGATTATCGCCAAGCCCCAGCTAAAACACCTTTGTCTGAGAAATTAGCTAAAGATTTCAAAAAACGAGGCTTCAAGTTCACAGGCCCAGTCGCCGTCTTGTCTTTTTTACAAGCAGCAGGCCTGGTTGATGACCATGAGAACGATTGTGAGTGGAAAAGCGGTCATTAGTGTGTACAGGTAACTCGCATATCTGAGAATAGAATATAGAAAAAAGCTGAGAAACTTTTCCCAGCTTTTTATATATACTATTAGATTTGTTAGAGTGAAGTCAAAAAAGTGATTCCACCTAAAATAACACCAGCTGAATTTGGAATGATTAGTATCCAATCCTTCTTAGGTTCCTTTGTCCATCCATAAATAACCCAGATTAAGCAAGATATAGCAGCTGATAAAGGTTGAAATGGTTGAGCTTTATTTCCCTGTAAATTAGCGATAATTTGAGGTATGTAGGCAATAAATACTATAATTCCAATAAAGGCACCAATAGAACCTACGATTCGATTAATTTTTTGTTTTGTCATATACACCTCCTTCAAAAGGATAACATAGAAATTAGCGAAATGCAATAAATTCAGATACAAATTGTAACGAAAACGAATACAAAAGCACAAAAATAGAGAAACTATTTATTTTTTGTTATAGTCAAAGCGAATGACTTGCTCCTGTGCATCTACATGGGCATGGACGCCAAAGGGGACAATTGCTCTTGGAGTTGCGTGGCCGACATTTAGATTATAGAGAATCGGAATATTGCTGTCAATAATATCCAATAGTGCCTCTTTATAGTCGTCATAGAAAGTTTCATCCATAGGTTTTCCGACCAGGAGTCCACTGATGGCCTCGAATATACCAGTGTTCTTTAAAGTCTGCAACATCTTTTTGAAGTCTTCCGGCTCAGGCTTTTCTTCGCTTGTTTCTAGTAAGAGGATTTTGCCTTCCCAGTCTGACAAGTCAGGGAAAAGTTTGTATTTTTGACAGAGCTCCGTGCTATCTGCGTATCGAGAGTTGTCAAAGATATCGTAGAGGGATTCGAGGCAGCCACCGAGGATTTTCCCCTCGAACTGTGCATTTCCTTGCAACAACTCAAAGCCGGTATTTGCATGACTGATACGAGGTGTTCCCAGAGCCTTGGGACTGAAATCAGTCCTTTCATCATACCAAACGTCACTAGGCCGGATTTCTGAGATTCTTCCCGTCTCAATCAATTCTTTAAAGTAGTGAAGGCTATAGGCTAACATTTCTTTGTCTAATTCACAAATGTCTGCTAAGAAGGATTGACCATAAAAAGTCTTGATTCCTAGTTTATGCAACATGAGATGGTTCATGGTTGTATCCGAGAAGCCAAGAAAAATTTTTTGTTTGATAACCTTTTGTAGTTGGTTATTTTCAAAAAGATAAGGCAACAAACGATAGGTATCGTCTCCACCGATGGCACATAGGATCATATCGATGCTATCATCAGAAAAGGCATGAATCAAATCCTCTGCACGAGCTTCAGGATGGTCCTTGATAAAGTCTAAGCCTTTTAACGAATGGGGCAAAAAGATAGGATTGAGTCCCAGATCCTTGAGACGTTGGACACCTAAGTCTACTTCGTGTTTGACAAAGTCCTCTCCGATAATGCCACTAGACAAACTAACAATACCAATAGTAGAAATCATATTTTATCCTCCTAGAAATAGATTGAGCCTATTTTATCACAAAAGATTAGATAGAGCTATGTGGGATTTCAGAAGAATGCTTTTAAATCAAAAAAGTAAGTGAAAAAGCAACCGCGCCTGCAGTTGCTTTTATCATTCTTCTTAATAGCGTGTTGGTCCTGCACTTGCGCTTCGGATGTTCAATCGTTTCTTAAGATAGAAGCGAAGGGCTAGGAGGGCTGCTCCGATAATAGCCAGCGGCAATGGAGCAAGTACTGGGTTAAGGCTAGCTGGTAGGAAGCTTGTTGCAAAGAAGACAAGCAACCAAAGGAACATAGAAGCTAGGATAACTAGTACAGATTTCCAGAAAGGTGGGCGTTGACTGCGATCCATGTCTGGTCCATAGTATTGGTAAACAAAGTAGTACATCAAGTAGAAGGCAAATCCACCAACCAGTCCAACTAAGAGGAGGGTAATCAATCCATAGCCGAAAGCTTGATCTGCTGAGAAGAAGGTTGTGAGGGCGCTGACGAGGGCAAAGAGGCTAGTGATGAAAAGGGCTGAGTCCATAATCATGAGTTTTGGATCATCATTTTCTTTTGGATGCTCTTTTTCATATTGCTCCTTAACAGTGAAGCTATGAGCCCAGTGGGTCGGTGCGCCATAGAGGGAACGAGCAGTCGTACCTTTGGCTTGCTCCTCAAGGATTTGGGGAATAACTTCCTCAAAAATAGCCTTGATTTCAGCGTCTGTTTTCCCATCTTTGATGAATTGTTGGGTAGCGATGTGGACAAACTCTTGGTTTTTCTTTGTTAATTTTTGTAGATCAATCTGAGACATAGGAACTCCTCTTAGAACCATTTTTTATGGATGAGATAGAGAGTGAGCGAGACACTCATAGCAAAGGCGATAAAGACGATTAACCAGAAGGCATTAGGCTCGCCGTTTAAGGGGATTTCATTATCCTTAAAGTTCATCCCGTAGGCAGAAAAGACCATGGTTGGGATGGACATGACGATGGTCACAAGGGCCAAGGTTTTCATGATGTTGTTCTGGTTGTTGGAAATGATAGAGGCAAAGGTCTCCGTCATAGAGTGCAAGACGTTTCCATAAATATCTGCCATCTCGATGGCCTGTTGGGTTTCAATCAGGGTATCTTCAAGCAGGTCTTCGTCCTCAAGGTATTTCTTGATATTGCTGGTTGAGCTGGTCAATTTCTTAATCACACGCTCATTTGTTTTGAGGGAAGCCTTGAAATAGACGATAGTTTTTTCCAACTCCATGAGCTCAATCAATTCTTCATTACGAGTTGATTGATGCAGTTGACTTTCGATTTGTTCACTCTTACGGTCGATTGAACGAAGGGCTGTTAGGTAAAGCTCTGCATTGCGATAGAGAATCTGAAAGATAAAACGCGAACGCATGAAAGTGTAGAAATTACGCAAGCGACGGTTGATAAAGACATCGAGGACAGGTAGTGGTTCCAAACACGTAGTGATAATGGTTTCCTCGGTGATGATAATACCAAGCGGGATGGTTACGTAGTAGGTGCGGTTATTTCTTTCCTCTGTGACCGGAACGTCTACGATAATCAGGGTATACTCGTCTTCAATCGTAATACGAGACATTTCTTCCGCATCGAGCGGTGCTCGAAGGTCGGCAATATCAATGTCGAAGGCGTTAGCGATTTCGAGTGATTCATTTTGAGTCGGATTGACGAGATTGATCCAAGTACCCGGTTCAAGCGTATCGATCTCTTTAAATTCAGTTGTTGTAGAGAGAAAAACTTGTTTCATATCCCTTATCCTTTCTCATTTTTCAGATTTTTTCACACCGTACTATTATACTACAAAATCGGCCTTTTTCAAAATAAATCTAACAAAAATCCTGTTGCTATTGGATTTTTACTTTGTCTTGAAATGTTGATTTTTAAATTTGCTCCCCTTTTTGCTCCCCCTATAGTGCTTTTAGTGCAGTTTCGTAGAATGATACTGCTTTTTTTGCGTTCTCTTTTGAGAGGTGACTATATATATCCATGGTCATTGATAAAGTGGAATGACCTAGGCGGTACTGGAGTTCCTTGTATGGTATTCCAGAGTTAAGCAAGAGACTAGCGTGAGTGTGACGGAATCCATGAAAGCCAATGTTAGGAACATCAGCACGCTTAAAATGTGTTTGCAATCTTCTTTTAAGTCTTGAACTGCTAGGATACTCATGAATGAAATCAGAAAATACCACGCTTTCACGTTGTCCTATCTTCCAAGCCTCTTTAGTTTGGCGCAGTTTGTACTGCTTTAGCATGCTAACAGTCGCTTGATCTATATCTATATCCCGATAACTAGCCTTAGATTTTGGGCTATTGATTTCTAGATCCCGATTTAGTGTTTTGGTAATATGTACAACGGCATTATCTAAGTCAATATCAGACCAGCTAAGCGCTAGAGCCTCATTGATACGGCAACCAGTAGCCAATAGGAACTTATAGAGCGTCGTCTCATAGTAATAACGGTATCTATGAGTATCTAAATTATCGAGATAACCAAGAAATTTTTTTAGTTCTTGATTTTCAAAGTGCTTTACTTTTTTCCGCTTTGCTTTCTGAGTGTTACGAGGTAAAATAACATCACGCGCAGGATTGGACGGTATAGCTTGCATGGTTACGCCATACTGTAAGATACGTTTGTTTAAAGCGTGTATCTTGTCATAATGTAGAAAAGCCCCTTTTTCCCCTCTATTAGTCTTGTCAGCAAGTTCGTTGATAATTGACTGGATAAGTGGAGTAGTGAGCTTATCGAGCTTGTAAGCCCCGAAAATAGGCAGTATATGATTATCAATTAACTTTCTAACATTGCCTTGAGTGTTTGGCTTAACCGTATTCTTATAACTTTCTAACCAGAGAGTTGCCAATTCTTGATAGTTTTTTATGGTAATAGCCTTTTGTCTGGTAGATCCTGCTTTTTGAAAAGCTATTTTTTCTTGATTGGCTTTCTGCTTCACTTCCTTTTGTGTCCGACCTGTTACTTTGGTTTTTACTTTCTTTCCTGTTACCTGGTCAACTCCTAGATATACATTAGCACGATAGACTTTACTACCGTCTTTTTTTATAACTTCAGTTATTTTCATGATGATAAACCTTTCTAAAATACATCAGCAGGCAAGCCATTATCAAAAAGGTTTTATATCATGCTAGGGCTTCACAGTTTGCCCTGTATTCGATTTTAAATAGTCAGACGGTAAATAATACCAGAGTAGGAAACAAGGCGGATATGGGGCTAATATGGGCTTGTTTATAGTAAACAGGCGTGTATTTAAAGTTTTTAATCGTCAGTTAGCTGTTTTAAAGTTTTTTCAAAGTCCGAGTTTATCTTTTGAGTTTTATTGAATAGTTGGTATTCTGCTTTTGCTTTATCTTTCGCAACCTTGGAAGTGATTTTCCCATGACCTTCTAAAATATCGTATTCTTGGAAAGTCAAAAAGCGGTCAATACTTTGGGCTAGTTGTTGCATTGTCTGAGCTTTTCGCTGTTCTATCTGTCTTTCCAGGTAATCAAAATAGCTAGATATTCCTCTTTCAAGGGAACGGATTTCTGTTTCTGAAAGGTAATTCTTTGCTATTTGGGTATCTGCTTGCAGTATGCGACCGTTAGGGGAGTTTTTCCATGTTGTAAGTCCCATGTTGTCTTTTGTGTGGTCAGCTTTCGTGTAGATGATTTCCGCAGCAGTTTGGCCAGTGATTGCATAATGAAACTTATTCTGTACATCAGCATAGAATTGCTTAGTCAACGTACTTTGTGGGTCATAGTCGATAGAGATTTCAGCAAAAATATCTGTAATCTGCAACCATATACGACGCTCACTAGCTCGGATAGAACGCACGCGCTCCAACAGCTCACGGAAATAGTCTTTTTCCAGCAAGTTTTCGCCTTGTTTCAGACGGTTGTCATCCATGGCGAACCCTTTTATCATGTACTCACGAAGTACCGAAGTAGCCCACTGTCTAAATCTCGTAGCTTTTTGGGAATTGACACGGTAACCAACTGAAATGATGGCGTCAAGGTTATAGAAATCAACTTGGCGTACAACTTCACGACTACCCTCTATTTGAACTGTTTCCATTTTGGAAATAGTTGCTTTTTCTTCTAATTCGCCCTCTTCAAAGATATTTTTTAGGTGTTTACTAATTGCAGGAACACCGACATCGAAAAGTCTAGCCATTTCTTTCTGACTAGCCCAGATAGTTTCGCCTTTGATGATGACACTAGCTGTCTCGCTATCGTTGTCAGCGGTATAGATTAAAAATTGTAATTCGTTCATGAGATCCTTTCTAAAATATTGAAAGTGGTTGACATTTGTTGACATCAACAAAATTAGTAGATATGGGGCTTATATAGGCTTGAAGCTTGAGCGAACCACGAGAATCCACGCGCTTCAGGATTGTTGAGCATTGTGGCGCGTGGGTTTAGAACAGACCGCTGAGGGTGAATAAATCCAAATTTTCTATCGTTGGTGAAAATGGCAGAACTTCAAAAGTTTCAGATAGTTTTTCTTTTACTTCTTCAACTAATTCATTTTGAAATTGAACAGGCATGTTATCAAAAATACTCGTTTCTGACGGTGAATTGTCGAGAACAATACTATCTAAATATCCATTGTTAAATGGAATACCTGGTTCATATTCTTCTATGTAATTAAATCTATACTCAAGAATTTTTTTTATATTTTTACCTCTAGTAAATTCAATTAATAGAAAAGCAGGTTCTTTAAAGTCTGGTATTGCATTCCATTTCTCTTTTACTTCCGCTAGAGAATCAAAATTAATAAAACCACACTGTACCTTTACATCATAAGGCCAAAAATCAAAAAATTCTGAAGGGCTAACCTCTAGATAATTACAAATTTTATCAATGGTTTGTAAGTTTATTTTATCTGTATTATTATTTGAAATTTTTGAAATGGTAGAGCGTGCTATACCAGTGTCATTAAATAATTGAGTTGCCGAGATACCTCTATCAATCATCAATTTAGCTAAATTATTACGAAGCATAAGAAAACTCCTCCTTGAAAACATTTTAGCCTATGCGCTAAAATTTTTCAAGTTTTTTTATTATTTTACTTGACACGATAAAAATATAGTGTATAATCAGAGATATAATTTTAGCGTTAACGCTTCAATTTTTCCAAAAAATACAAAAAAGGAGGGGTAAGGATATGAAAAATAATTTTCGTGTTCTTTTAGCGAAACAACGAAAAAAGGTTTCAGACGTACACAAGGCGACAAGTATCGCAAAAAGCACTTTGATAGCTTTGTATTACGAGCGTACTAAGCGCCCAGATATTGAAACCTTGCTAAAGATTGCTAACTATCTAGGTGTTTCTATTGATGAACTACTAACACCAGAAGATTAAGAAAGGCAGGCAAGCAATGAAGAGGAACTATACAAGGGTCATTGATGAAATGCGAACCACTCACGGGTTGAACTTGGTAGCTATTGGCCAACGGATAGGCATAGACCCCCGAACGGTTGGCAAATGGGCACAGGGCAAACATAAGCCCAACAAGGAAAGCAGAAAGCGACTAAACAAGTTATACAGAGAGGTCAAGCAAGACATGACAACACAAGTAAGTATTTTTGAAGAAACAACAGACCAAGGGCAACTATTGCAGGTTGTAACTACTACTATTTTCCACGGTCAAGCGTTGGATATCTACGGAGATTTTGACAACCCACTTTTTAGAGCTGGGGAGGTTGCTAGAATGATTGACTACTCAAATAGTAGTTTGAGCAAGTTTCTTGAAATGGTAGACCAAGACGAAAAGGACAAGAAGAAAGTTCTTACCCCTGGAGGCGTTCAGCAAGTCTGGTTTTTAACTGAGCAAGGATTATATGAGATTCTATTCCAATCACGCAAACCAAAAGCTAAAGAGTTTAAGAAATGGGTTAAGCAAGTATTAAAAGATATTAGGCAACAAGGTTACTACATGGCTGGGGAATTGGTGGAAGAACCACAGACCACTATAAAAGCCCCTGACACGTTGGCAGAGGCAGAGTGGTATTATATCGATACACTAGCCAAAGCCATTGCAGAGGCTAAAAATATGGACGAGAAGAGCCGTCTGACAAGCAAGCTAACCCGATTCATGCAGGAGGTAGAACCACAATGGAATTAGTCTACATGGACGGTAAGAAAGAGCCGTATACACTGAGCAGTATTGTGGCAGAATGCGCTGAAATTAAGCACAGACATTTGAAGATCTTGCTGAATAAACATCGAGAGGATTTTGAGAGTTTCGGAAAGGTGCAATTTAAAATTTCACCTTCAGAGAGTGGACAAAATGCACGGGATTATATTTTGAACGAGCAACAAGCTACTTTGCTAATCACCTACTTACGAAATACTGAACCTGTCAAGGAGTTCAAGAAGAATCTTGTCAAAGCCTTCTTTGAAATGCGTGAGGAACTTTCTAAGTTTCGTATGCAGAGGGCGCTAGAAAAGCCAAAAAGAAAAACACTGCATGACAGTATAGAAACATGGCCTAATGCACCCAAGTACCCGCATAGCACCATGAACAACCTGCTACTAAAGGCCGTAACCGATAGGAACGCTAAGCAGTTAATGGCGGAACGTGGGGGCTATAATGGCATCGATAGCTTGACCAGTGACGAGCTGGAGCAATACCAGGCATTTGAGGATATGGTCATAGCCATGATTGGATTGAATATGAGTTATCAGGAAATTAAAGCTATGGCATTCAGAAATAAAAAAACACGCCAAAGAAGCGCGTGAGAACAACAAAAAAGGCTTAGCAATAACCACACCGCAAAGCCTTTAACACTAACACTAAAACGAATTTAACAAAGCAGGCAAGCTATTATCAAAGAGGTTTTAGTAAGATTTATACCTAGATTATAGCATATTTAGGGCAATTTGACCATACGGAGAGCGCCAACTCTTAAAACTGGTACTTTCTCACGCTTTCAATTTGGCGAGTCTGAGCGTGAGGATATCGTCTATAAGAAACAACTCAAAAATCCCCACACTCAAATTTTGGTCGAGGAGAGTGTGAGGCATGTGGCAGGAAAACGGCATTAAAAAGCCCCATGCTCAGAAATTTGGCGACCGAGAGCATGAGGCTGTAGGCAAGAAAAACTGTATAAGAAACAACCATTCAAAATCCCCACACTCGCCATCGCAAAACTTTGAGTGTGAGGATATCCAGTATAGTAAAAAAGCATTAAAAAGCCATCAGGGCAATTACACAACATAGGAACAGAGGTAAAAGTATGGCAGAAACAACATACGAGATTTTAACTAGACGTATAGATAGAATTAATGCAGAAATGCGAGAAATTGGCGAAAAAAATGGGCTTAATAGCCTTTCGTTATTGGCAAGTCAGACAAAATCCATCAAAGAAGATTTATCCCGTTTACTTTGGATTGAACTTCCTGAATTGAATGACCGCCATAAAATCGAGGCAGTTTCTAAAAGCACTACGGGAATGTTTTTCCACCCTGGTATTTTTGAAATGGACGCTATGCGACAAGCCTTCTTTAAACGCCAAGCAAAGCACTTTTTTGACAACGAAGCAGAGCAACAGGCGTATATAGAGCATGCTGAAAAGGAGTATTTAGAGGCTACTGTAACCTTAAAAGATATTCTTTTTAACTCTAAAAATGGAACTCAGAGAGTAAATAAAAGTTGTCTTATAGAGAAGTTTGAGGAGGCAATGCAATGACACTGGACCTAGACAACATGACACAAGCAGAATTTGATGGACAAATGGCTGAAATCAAGGAGAGAAATCCGAACCTCTTCCAGTTTATTGCTGATTTTGTAGATAGAAAAGTAAGCACCGAAGAGGCGGAAGACTTCCTGAAGATGGGACGAAGCGACCAAGTGGACTACATCAAGAACTATAAAGCGAGGGCATGACATGAATGAATTAGATTTGACCAATACACAGGCGGTAATCTCTATGGTGGTACTGATTGGCTTGTTGCTTTATCTAAACCACCGAGACCGCAAAAAAAGCGCCCAATTTGAGCGAGAAAACCAACAGACGATAGAAACACCTAGCGAGGATTTAAGCCCTGATTATGGGCGTTATATCCAGCTTGCAGGGGTAAGAGTTTACGGAGGGATGAAATGAGTTACATAGTGAAGATATACCTTGATAGTGAAAAAATACCAGATGAACCTTATTTTACTAAAGATATTTTTCTAGCTACGTGTATGGACAATGCAACAAAGTTAGCTGTAACTATGGGCTTGTTGACAAAACAAGCGTTTGATTTAGAGACTAAGACAGCTATTTTGAAAACCTTGGATACAATCATAGAAACTCAAAAAGATATTTTGCAAGGGGTAGTGAGCGGACAAATAACCTTTGTGAATAAAAGCAAAGGAGAGGAGGAACTGAATGAGCCTATCAGAGAATGACAAACGAGTATTAAGACTAATCAAAGTGGGGGCTGAGAACTCCATAACAGGGGCAGAAATCAGCCTGATCACTAAGCTAGCAGAAAGAACCGTGCAAGATATTATCAGCCGTCTAATCACGCGCAATAGCATTCCTATTGTTGGGGTTCGCCATGGGACATTTAGAGGATATTTTATCCCAGCTAACAAAGAGGAGCTACTGGACGGAGCAAAAACATTTTACAATCAGATACGAGAAGAAGAAAAGCGCCTAGCGGTGTTGATGAACAGCGACCTAGAAAGCTACAAAGAAACCTTGAAGGAGGTGGGCGGATATGTTTAGCCTAAGCCGAGAAAGTGAGCAAGACCTAGTGCATGGCATTCTGGAGGTAGTGGAAAGATACCTGGAAGCGCGTGATATACACAAACCACGACTGACAGGTTTAATCTCAGCCCAGGAAGTCATGGACGAGTTAGATATAAAATATATGACACTCCAAAAGTGGGAAAAAGCAGGGCTAAGACGGTATCAGCCACCACTAGAAGATACTAGGAAAATCTATTACAAAGTTACGGACATCTGGCAGTTTCTGGGGGTGGAGAATGGCAAAAACTAAAATATATTTTTGGCTAAAAATTGATAAGAAATTTTTTGATAATATTTTTATCAAGAGACTAAAAACGGTACCTGGTGGGTACACTATGACGGTGATTTATATTAGGCTCATGCTAGAGAGCTTAGAAAGTGACTGTATTTTATACTATGAGGGTTACTTTGACAATCTCAAGGAAGAGTTAGCCCTAAAATTAGACGTATCGGAAGATGATATAGATATGACCATGGCATACTTTACTAAGTGTGGTCTAATACAAGTTGATGAAGATAAAAACGCAGAACTACCGCAGGCAAAAGCCTTGGTACAGCAGGAAACCAACCAAGCAGCATACATGCGAGAATATAGGAAACAGCAACGAGAACAAAAGGAAAACCTTACAATGTCACCCGACAATCTTACATTGTTAACTACGTGTAAGACAGAGATAGAGATAGAGATAGAGAAAGAGTTAGAAGAAGAGATAGAGAAAAAAACTTCTTCTGCTCCTACTGCTGAAATCTCTAACTATTACCAAAAGCGTATAGGGGTTATGGATGGGCAACAATATCAAATACTGACTGACTATCTCACTCTTGATGGTATGGAGCTAGAGGTTATCAAGATTGCCATAGACAAGGCTGCAGATAACGGCAAGCGATCTTTTAGCTATATCAATTCAATACTCAAGAACTGGCGACAGAATGGTATTAGAACCATGGTACAAGTCGAAGATGAACAGAGACTGTTTCAGCAAAAGAAACAAGGTCAGTCTGACGATGATATTCAAGATCCGTTTATCTACTGACGGAGAGGAGAAACAATGGAATTACTGAATACAGACCAGCTCAATGAAAAAATAAAGGTCACTGATGAGCTTTGCCCAATCCATCAGATTAACCTAGTACAATTCAAAAAGCCAGATGGTTATACATCACCCTACTGTATGGAATGCACTAGGGAGAACATCAAACAGACGGAGCTAGAGGGCATAGAAAAAGCCCTAGGCCATGATCTGGACTCTTCAACCTATGATGTGCTAGCGCGTGAAAGTACGGTGTCAAATGAGCTGAGAGAGGCCTCTTTTAGCACTTTCAAAGCCGAGACAAAAGAGGAACACGAGGCCAAGGAGTTTGCTATCAAACAAGCTAAGGAGTATCTAAACGGTATGACAGGAAACACGCTAATTATGGGCAATCCAGGTACGGGCAAAAGTCATTTATGCTATTCTATGGCCAAAGCGATTAACGAGGGCTATAAGTCTAGGAATGAGCCTAAGAGTGTGCTTTTTGTCAGTATTACTGAGATTATCACGCGCATTCAGTCAGGTTGGCAGTATAGACAGAGTGATTTTACAGAGTATGACGCCTTGAAGTTGCTGACCGAGGTTGACTATCTCTTTATTGATGATTTAGGAACAGAAAGCGTTATGAACAACCAAAAAAATGAAGCTAATAATTGGGTACAGGCCTTTCTTTTCAAGATTTTTGATAAGCGAGACACAACTATCATCAACACCAATCACAACGGAAAAGAGCTGGCCAGAATCTATAATGATAAGCTAGTCAGTCGCATTGGAAAACGATCAGAGGGGAACGTATTTATTATCACAGACATTAAAGACAAGAGGATGAAGCGAAATTTTTAACCAAATAAAGAAAGGAGGAAGCCCCATGATAGAACCAGCATACTTTGAACAGGCAGATCAGGAACTGGAGGAACTCAATCGCAAACGTGACGATTTTATGGCGGATGCTACACCAGTATGTCTTGAAGATACGCCTAAACTGATTGAACTAGGTGAGAAGCTCCGGACGGAAGACACCAGCATAAATGCCTATGAGTTATACAGACACCCTGAAGCGCGTGCAAAGTTATTCGCCCAAATCGCGGAAGCCTGCTTCTTGCTGATTGCAGATAGTTCACCAGTACCAGTGCAGCCGACACAAGCACAGCGGATACATTTTTGCGAGTACTTGGAAGGACAATTCCAGAATATCATTAAGAAGTTGATTGCAGGAACTGACAAGCAAGTTCTAGAGTCTTTACTTGAAGCTTTGCAACTACCCAAAGAAAAACAAGCTCAATTTGTCCGTGATGTGGTAGTAAGTGGCTTACTCAGTGAAGAATAGTAGCAAAGGGGCATTGCCTCTTTTTGTGGTTTCACTACTACTGAATCCAATAGTTTTGGGTTTTTCCATATAGGGGGAAATAATGAAGCGGTTAGCAATAGAAACAATCACTAAACCAATGAAGCTGAGAGGAATATCTAAGGGTATAGCTGAGTTGGACGGTCAACGTTTAGAGATTGATTTGGATAATTTAATGATTGATTTTGGTGGAGAGTCATTTGAATTAGACAGAATAGCAGGAACTAAGGGAGGTAATCGATATTTCTTTCTTTGCCCTGATTGTGGGAGACGATGCAGGTTGCTTTATAAACGGTATTTGTATTTTAGTTGCGGTACTTGTCTAGATATCCACAATAGTACCCTGAACCGTAGTAAAACGGATTGCCAATACTACTGGGAGCTTGCACTAAAAGAAGCCAGAAAGGTAGAACCAGGGTGGAGTCCTAGACGTGGTAGATATATGTTTGATGGTTTCCCTGAAAGACCAAGGTATATGAAACGTGACAGGTATCATAAGCACTATAAGAAGTTTTTGAAGTATATTGAAAAAGGGGATAGATTTTGGCTGAATGGTTCGAGATTGTGAGACAATATGAAGTAGTGTGCAATTTACAAAACGAACAAATACTACATATTAGACGGTTTGAATGTTAAAAAAGCTAGATATATCAAGGATTTAAGTAAGTAGAGCGTTCCAAAAAAGGGTGCGGTAAGCGTTCCAAAAAATGGTAAGGTTTTGGTTAGGTAGTGGCAGTAAATATGCCTGACAAATGGCAGGGTTATGTGTGTTGAACTCCGAGCGAACGCCGAGAAAGTGGCTATATTCCCCTATCATTTATCAAGCAGATAAGAGCAATAAAAACCCTCCTTAACTCCCTGAGAAACGATAAGCAGATAAGGACGACAATAAACCTTCTTAATTGCTTACAAAACGATAGGGAGTTAAGACAAATTTAAAAGCTCCTTATTTTCGTTTTTCTCCTTGTCAAACGGTAAGGGAATAGGACAGGAAATAACATCGCTTATTTTGATTTTACTCCCTGAAGAACTGTAAGGAGATAAGAGCAATTTAAAAGTCTGTTATTTTGGATTTGTTGCTTACCAAATGATAAGCAGATAAGCAAAGAAATAACTTGCCTTAATTGCTTGCAGAATGACAAGGAAAGAAGAGAAATAAAAACATCCCTTAATTGCTTATCAAACCATAAGGAGATATGGGGGCTATCTCCCTCCCCACGCGCTTCTATGAGCTTCACACCGTCATTGTACATTTTTTCTCACGGGAAAGCATTTGAAGCTAGAGCGAACATAGAGAAAACGAAAAAAAGCCAGCACAGGGCTGACTCCTTTGTGATATTCCGATAAAAATATTATATCATAGAGGAGGCCGAGGCATGAGACCAGAGCAGGTAAAAGAAAAACTAGAGGGCGTTAAGTGGATAAGCAAGGAAATCAAAGGCTTATATTTGGAATTGGAGGCTCTGGAAGGTGGTATTATCAAAAAGCCAACACTAAGCCATAGCAGGGTACAGGCAAGTAGAGAGAACAAGACAGAGAACAATCTTATAAGTGTTCTAAAACTAAAAGAGGATACGCTTCAGAGGATTGAGCGACTTACTGAAGAGAGAATGGAAATATCTAGGCTGATTGATAAGTTGGTCAATCCGCTTGAGCGTTCTGTTCTAAGACTTTTTTATTTGAATAATCTAGACGCTTGGCAGGTTGCTGAGGAAATAGATAAATCAAAGACTACAGTATATCGAGTAAAGCAGGAAGCTATAGAACACTTGAGCAAGGTGGAAGGAGCGAACTAATGGAGCTGGATAAGTTTAAAACGATGATGAACGTAAGAGAGCGGATGACTTACTTTCTGAGATTCCAGAGGATGGCAGGGAGTGAAAACCAAGTTACGATAGATGAAGAGGCTTGGGAACTTGTCTTACCTGATCAGTGGAATTTGAGCGGTGAGCATGAAAAAGCAATCCGTGAGGGGTGGAGATATTCGCCCACGACATCAATAAGATAGAGAACAAGCGAGCCAGAAAATACTTTATTATCCATTATTGCTACATGAGGAAGAAAACAATGAGTGAATGCGTAGAGATGGCAGGACTAGCTCCACTAGCTACCACCGATACAAACAGATAGCCGTCTTAAACTTTGCGAGAATCCACCAGAACGGAGAACTAGAAGTATATAGGTAGGCGTTTGTGGTGTTTTATTGAGAAATGTTGAGATTTAAGTGAGGGGGATGACATGATTGAAGATTTTTTGATTGATTTGGAGAATATCCAATTAGAGGATATGGAGATAGATTTAAACATGGATTTTGAAATAGATGTTGACCTTGATGGTTTAGATTTAACCTTACTACAAGAATTAGAAGCGTAAATGTTGGCAAATGTAGGCGTAGGCTTCATATTCGCCCCCTATTTTGCTTTGTTTCGTACTGGACAACTAAAACACCACGGACAAACTACAAGCCCTTAGAAACGAATCTGGGGGCTTTTGTGAGGTCATAATCTTATAAACCACGCGCTTCATGGTATAATATACCTATCAGCAACCAGCAATAAAAAAAGCACGTTTGACCGTGCTAGTTTCTTGCCTGCTGAACTCGTCAAATCTTAGCCCTTTTGTGGGGCTTTTTTTGCTCCCCTTTTTGCGTACTTTGGGGGAGCAAGTAGTAAAAAGTAATGTTAGTATTTTTTGTTAAAAAGCGCGTGATATAAGGGTCAGGAAGCCCTAAGGAAACCTAAAATAAGAAGTTTTTTATTATACTACAAAATCGGCCTTTTGGGTAATAGAATCTCACTTTTTTTGGTATAATGGTAAGCAATAATGGACTAGAAAGAACAAAGATGCAAGATAAAATTGTCATTCATGGGGCGCGTGCCCATAATTTAAAAAATATTGATGTGGAGATTCCACGAGACAAGCTGGTTGTTGTGACCGGCTTGTCAGGCTCAGGGAAATCCAGTCTGGCCTTTGACACCCTCTATGCGGAGGGACAACGTCGCTATGTGGAGAGTTTGTCAGCCTACGCTCGCCAGTTTTTGGGAAATATGGAGAAACCAGATGTAGATGCTATTGATGGTCTCAGCCCAGCTATTTCCATTGACCAAAAAACGACTAGCAAAAACCCTCGCTCGACGGTGGGAACCACGACTGAAATCAATGACTATCTGCGTCTCCTCTACGCGCGTGTGGGGACACCTTACTGTATCAACGGGCATGGAGCTATCAAGGCTTCTTCTGTAGAGCAAATCGTGGATAAGGTTTTGGAGTTACCTGAACGCCAGCGCCTGCAAATTTTAGCTCCTGTCATCCGCAAGAAAAAAGGGCAACATAAGAGTGTTATTGAGAAGGTTCAGAAAGACGGTTATGTTCGTGTCCGTGTGGATGGGGAAGTCTATGATGTGACCGAAGTGCCAGAGTTATCTAAGAGCAAGCAACACAATATCGATGTCGTAGTTGACCGTATTGTTATTAAGGAGGGTATTCGTAGTCGGCTCTTTGATTCCATTGAGGCTGCCCTTCGTATCGCAGAAGGTTATGTCATTATCGATACCATGGACGACTCTGAGTTGCTCTTCTCTGAGCATTATGCCTGCCCAGTTTGTGGATTTACTGTTCCAGAGTTAGAGCCACGTCTCTTCTCATTCAATGCTCCTTTTGGCTCTTGTAGTGAGTGTGATGGCTTGGGAATCAAGCTGGAGGTGGATACTGATTTGGTAGTGCCAGATGCCAGCAAAACCTTACGTGAGGGGGCGCTAGCACCTTGGAATCCTATCTCATCCAACTACTATCCAAACATGCTAGAGCAGGCCATGACGGCTTTTGGAGTGGATATGGATAAGCCTTTTGAGGACTTGCCAAAAGAAGATAAGAACTTGATTCTCTACGGCTCAGATGGTAAGGAATTCCATTTCCACTATGAGAATGAATTTGGTGGCGTGCGCGATATTGACATTCTTTTTGAGGGAGTTGTCAATAATATCAAGCGTCGTTATCACGAGACAAACAGCGATTACACCCGCACCCAGATGCGTCTCTACATGAATGAGCTGACCTGCGGAACCTGTCACGGTTATCGTCTCAATGACCAGGCCTTGTCTGTCCGTGTTGGTGGTGAGAAAGGACCACATATCGGAGAAATTTCAGACCTGTCTATCGCTGATCACTTGGAATTAGTCAGTCAGTTGACTCTATCTGAAAATGAATCCATCATTGCTCGCCCTATTCTCAAGGAAATCAAGGACCGCTTGACCTTCCTGAATAACGTGGGTCTCAACTATCTGACCCTATCTCGTTCAGCAGGAACCCTTTCAGGTGGGGAAAGTCAGCGCATTCGCTTGGCGACCCAGATTGGTTCCAACTTATCAGGTGTCCTTTATATCCTGGATGAGCCGTCAATCGGTCTCCACCAGAGGGACAATGACCGTCTGATTGCCAGTCTCAAAAAGATGCGTGATTTGGGTAATACTCTCATAGTAGTGGAACATGACGAAGATACCATGCGTGAGGCGGATTATCTGATTGACGTTGGTCCCGGTGCAGGTGTTTTTGGTGGGGAGATTGTCGCTGCAGGTACGCCCAAGCAGGTGGCTCGCAACAGTAAGTCTATCACAGGCCAGTACTTGTCAGGTAAACGTGCCATTCCAGTACCAGAAGAGCGCCGTGTGGGAAATGGTCGTTTTATTGAAGTGACAGGAGCGCGTGAGAACAACCTGCAAAATGTCACTGCTCACTTCCCACTAGGAAAATTCATCGCAGTGACAGGTGTATCAGGTTCAGGGAAATCGACCCTCATCAACAGCATCCTCAAAAAAGCCATTGCTCAAAAACTCAACCGCAATTCAGACAAACCTGGTAAATTTAAAACGATTACAGGGATTGAGTATGTAGACCGTTTGATTGACATTGACCAGAGTCCAATCGGACGAACGCCGAGGTCTAATCCTGCTACCTATACAGGAGTTTTTGACGATATACGTGACCTTTTTGCCCAGACAAATGAAGCCAAGATTCGAGGCTACAAGAAGGGGCGTTTCAGTTTCAACATCAAGGGTGGTCGCTGTGAAGCATGCTCAGGTGATGGGATCATCAAGATTGAGATGCACTTCTTGCCAGATGTTTATGTGGCTTGTGAAGTTTGCCACGGAACTCGCTACAACAGTGAAACTCTAGAAGTTCATTACAAGGAAAAAAATATCTCGCAGGTCTTGGATATGACCGTCAACGATGCGGTAGAATTTTTCCAACACATTCCGAAAATTCAACGCAAACTTCAGACTATCAAGGATGTGGGACTGGGCTATGTGACGCTAGGTCAACCAGCTACCACCCTTTCTGGGGGAGAAGCCCAGCGTATGAAGTTGGCTAGCGAACTCCACAAACGCTCGACAGGAAAATCTTTCTACATTCTGGATGAGCCGACGACAGGGCTTCATACAGAGGATATCGCTCGCTTGCTCAAGGTCTTGGCTCGCTTTGTCGACGACGGCAATACAGTTCTTGTCATTGAGCACAATCTGGATGTTATCAAGACAGCAGACCATATTATTGATTTGGGACCTGAAGGCGGTGTCGGTGGTGGAACCATCATCGCAACAGGAACTCCAGAAGAAGTAGCGGCCAATGAAGCCAGCTACACAGGACATTATTTGAAAGGAAAGTTACATCATGAATAAACGTGTACAAGCATTTTTCGCTAAAATGCAAGAAAATGAACTAGATGGCATCATCATCAATAACCTTAAAAACGTCTATTACCTGACTGGTTTTTGGGGTTCGAACGGAACAGTCTTTATCAGCCGTGACCGTCAGGTCTTGGTGACAGACTCTCGCTATATCATCGCAGCTAAGCAAGAAACAAGTGGTTTTGAGATTGTGGCTGACCGTGATGAATTGGCTGTCATTGCCGGAATTGTCAAGGATATGGGCTTGTCTCGAATCGGTTTTGAGGACGAGATTTCGGTCTCTTATTATCACCGTATGCAGGCAGCTTTTGAAGGAATTGACTTGCTTCCACAAACTCAGTTTGTTGAAGGACTTCGTATGATTAAGGATGAGGCGGAGATTGCAGCTATTCGCAAGGCTTGTTCTATTTCAGACCAAGCTTTCCGCGATGCGCTTGACTTTATTAAGCCAGGAAAGACTGAAATTGAGATTGCCAACTTCCTTGACTTCCGCATGCGTGAGTTGGGAGCATCTGGTCTGTCTTTTGACACTATTCTAGCTAGTGGGATCAACTCTTCCAAACCCCATGCCCATCCTATGCACAAACCAGTGGAGCTGGGAGAAGCTATTACCATGGACTTCGGTTGCCTTTATGACCACTATGTCAGTGATATGACACGGACTATCTACTTGGGGCATGTTAGCGACGAGCAAGCAGAGATTTACAATACGGTTTTGAAGGCTAACCAAGCTCTGATTGACCAAGCTAAGGCTGGCTTAGGTTTCCGTGACTTTGACAAAATCCCTCGTGATATTATCATCGAGGCAGGTTATGGCGACTACTTTACCCACGGTATTGGACACGGTATTGGACTGGATATCCATGAGGAACCATACTTTAGCCAGACTTCTACAGAAACTATTAAGGCGGGTATGGCCTTGACCGATGAACCAGGTATCTATATCGAAGGCAAATATGGAGTTCGTATTGAGGATGATATCTTGATTACAGAGACAGGTTGTGAATTGTTGACCCTAGCTCCAAAAGAGTTGATAGTTATTTAAGAGTTAAACAACTCAAATGATTGACTTTTAAATTTTAAAGGTTTATACTGAAAGACGAAAACGGTAGGTGAGGCTACCATAGGGATACGGATGACTACCGCAAAGCAGTGGAGACACTACTCGTTGGTCAACAGTCCTGGTCGCGAAGGCCAAGACTAAGCTCATTACATTGCCCTATGGAGTTAAAGCTTGAACGAAAAACAGATAATTAGTTTTTTAATCCTGCCATTTTATGGTGGGATTTTCTACTGTTTAAATCAAAGAAAGGAGATAAACGATGCAAATTGACGACCATCCGGAACCGCACATACACAGCCAATCGCTGATTTGTGTCGTTCTGCCCTTATAAAGTGATTGGTCTCTGTGTATGAAACACATCATTCATATAGATAGGAGAAACCAATGAAAACTACAAAAGAAAGATTAGCAACAGCTATTCAAGTCCCTTTAGACGAGAGTCTATCTTTTTATAAGACAAGTCTAACAGGCTTGACTGAGGAGCAGGTGGAGAAAAATCGTGACCTATATGGCGAAAATACCATCACAAAGGGTCAAGAAGACAGTATCCTCAAAAAGATTTACGAATCCATTATCAATCCTTTTACGATCATCTTACTGGTCATCGCCGTGATTTCCTTGGTGACCAATGTCTGGTTGGCAAAACCAGGTCAAGAGGATCCGACAACTTCCATTATCATCGTTGTCCTAGTCCTCATTTCTGGTGGCATACGCTTTGTCCAAGAACTCCGTAGTGATAAGGCTGCGACTAATCTATCAAAAATGATTGTCAACACAGCGACTGTCATTCGTCAAGGAGAAATCCAAGAAGTACCTATCGATGATTTGGTAGTGGGTGACGTGGTTAAATTAAGCGCTGGAGACATGATTCCAGCAGATCTTCTTTTATTTGAGTCGCGCGATTTCTTTGTACAACAGTCGGGCTTGACAGGTGAAAGTGAATCGGTTGAAAAATTGGCCTTGACCAAGGCAACAGTTCAACAATCTGATAGTCTGCTAGAAGCAGAAGCGCTAGCCTTTATGGGAACCAATGTCTTATCTGGTAGTGCCAAGGCCGTGGTTTTAGCAGTTGGTGATGATACCATGATGGGGGCCATTGAGCAGACTTTGAACACCTATGACGAGCCTACTTCGTTTGAGCGGGAGATGAATAGTATTTCGTGGCTCTTGATTCGTTTGATGCTGGTCATGGTGCCCATCGTTTTCTTGTCCAATGGTTTAACAGATGGTGACTGGCTGGAAGCTGGCGTATTTGCTTTGAGTGTTGGTGTTGGATTGACACCTGAGATGCTTCCTATGATTATCACGGCCAGTCTAGCAAAAGGCTCCATCATTATGGCCAAGGAAAAAGTGGTTATCAAGAAACTCAATGCCATACAGGACTTAGGGGCGATTGATATTTTGTGTACAGATAAGACAGGAACTCTAACCCAAGACGAAATTGTCCTTGAATACCCCTTGGACATCCATGGACGCTTGGATTTGACCGTCTTGAGACGAGCTTATCTCAATTCTTATTTTCAAACGGGATTGAAAAATTTGATGGACAGAGCCATCATCAAACGGACTGAAAAGGAAGCAAAAGAACACGTCCTCTTACAAAATCTGGCTCAAACTTTTCAAAAAATAGATGAGCTTCCCTTTGATTTTGAACGTAGACGGATGAGTGTTATCGTTAAGGATGAACACGAAGTTGTTAGTTTGGTAACCAAGGGTGCCCTAGAGGAAATGTTGACGATTTCCAGTTATGCGGAATACCAAGGAGTGATTACTCCTTTGACAGATGGTATTAGAGAAGAAATTTTAACAGAAGTTAGACAACTAAATCAACAAGGTTTGCGTGTCTTGGGAGTGGCCTATAAGTCAGGTTTGAGGGAAGACCATGCCTATACAGTTGATGATGAAGGGGATATGATTCTAACTGGTTATTTAGCCTTCCTAGATCCTCCTAAACCATCTGCAGCACCAGCAATTAAGGCTCTGTTAGAACATGGGGTTCAAACAAAGATTTTGACGGGAGACAACGAAAAAGTTACCCAAGCAGTCTGTGAAAAGGTTGGTTTGGATATCAATCAGATGCTGTTAGGATCTGAAATTGATCAGATGAGTGATCAAGAATTGGCCCAAGCTGTAGAGGAGGTAACAGTCTTTGCCAAACTTTCACCTGACCAAAAAGCAAGGATTATTTTGCAATTTAAGGCTAATGGTCATGCTGTAGGCTATATGGGAGATGGGATCAATGATGCTCCTTCTATGAAAGTTGCAGATGTGGGGATTTCTGTTGATACAGCAGTAGATATTGCCAAAGAAACAGCTGATGTTATCCTACTTGATAAGGATCTCATGGTGCTTGAAAAAGGACTTGTTGAAGGGCGTAAGGTCTATGCCAATATGACTAAATATATCAAAATGACAGTGAGTTCTAATTTTGGAAATATCTTATCCCTATTGGTCTCTGGAATCTTTTTGCCATTTTTACCAATGGCACCAGTCCATTTGATTATCCTAAATCTAGTCTATGATTTGTCTTGTATTGCCTTGCCTTTTGACAAGGTGGATAAAGATTTTTTGAGAAATCCGCATACTTGGGAAGCCAAGTCTATCACACGTTTCATGGTTTGGATGGGGCCTATCTCTTCTGCATTTGATATTTTGACCTTTATTTTGCTCTATTTTATCATTGTACCCATGACGACAGGTCAAGCCTATGTTCATGGAGCGGAGTCTGCCGTAGGATTTATTGTCTTGTTTCAGACAGGTTGGTTTATCGAGTCCATGTGGTCACAGACCATGGTTATCCATATGCTGCGTTCAGCCAAAATTCCCTTTTTACAAAGTCGTCCAGCTTGGCTAGTCCTTGTGACAACTTTATTGGCTGCAGCCTTTGTGACCTTCCTTCCCTACAGTCCACTATCTAGCCTTCTCCATCTAACTCCTTTAAAACCGATTTATTTCATCTTTTTACTTTTCATCATTATTTTGTATATGATTAGCGTGACAATTGTGAAAAAAATTTATATCAAGAAATATCAAGAATGGCTGTAAATTTCATTTTGTCAAGAAAAAAGTACGAAAATGACGAAAAAAGTCAAAAAAATTTAAAAATAGGTCGCAAGTCGGATGTTTTTTATGGTATAATAGACTAAACTGATAGTAACATGTAGCGAAAGGGGTAGGTACATGATTAAAATTTATACAGTCTCAAGTTGTACTAGCTGTAAAAAAGCAAAAACCTGGCTCAATGCCCACCAGTTAAGTTATAAAGAACAAAACCTTGGTAAAGAAGGAATTACGCGAGAAGAATTACTGGATATTCTGACAAAAACAGATAACGGAATAGCCAGCATCGTTTCGTCTAAAAATCGCTATGCCAAAGCCCTTGGAGTGGATATTGAAGATTTGAGTGTCAATGAAGTCCTCAATCTGATTATGGAAACACCGAGAATTTTAAAGAGCCCAATTCTTGTGGATGAAAAACGCCTGCAAGTTGGCTACAAGGAAGACGATATTCGTGCCTTCCTACCACGCTCTGTCCGTAATGTAGAAAATGCAGAAGCACGTTTGCGTGCAGCTCTATAAACATCAAGGCTGGGAGCAATTCCCAGTCTTATTCTATTTTAATTTCAAAAAGAAAGAAGAAAGAAATGAAAAAAATAGTTCTTGTTAGTCTAGCTTTCCTTTTTGTCCTGGTTGGTTGCGGACAGAAAAAAGAAACTGGACCAGCTACAAAAACAGAAAAAGATACGCTTCAGTCAGCATTGCCAGTTATTGAAAATGCTGAGAAGAATACAGTTGTAACCAAGACTTTGGTCTTGCCCAAGTCAGATGATGGTAGCCAGCAAACCCAAACCATTACATACAAGGACAAGACTTTTTTGAGCTTAACGATTCAACAAAAGCGTCCAGTCTCTGATGAGTTGAAAACTTATATTGACCAACACGGAGTGGAAGAAACTCAAAAAGCTCTTCTCGAGGCGGAGGAGAAGGATGAGTCCATCATAGCAGCTCGTAAATTAGCAGGATTTAAGCTTGAAACAAAACTATTGAGCGCAACGGAACTTCAAACAACGACTACTTTTGATTTTCAAGTTTTGGACGTTAAAAAGGCTTCCCAGTTGGAATATTTGAAGAATATTGGCTTGGAAAATCTCTTGAAGAATGAACCAAGCAAATATATTTCAGACAGATTGGCAAATGGTGCGACAGAACAATAGAAAATCCAAATAAATAGACTGCCTGAATTGTAGAACGTAAGGAATTATGCTATAATGGTACTATTCTAAGGAAAGAGGGTGTTAGAATGGGATTTACTGAAGAAACAGTACGTTTTAAATTGGACGATTCCAATAAAAAAGAAATTAGCGAAACTTTGACTGATGTTTATGCTTCGTTGAACGATAAGGGCTATAACCCAATCAACCAAATCGTAGGCTACGTATTGAGTGGAGACCCTGCCTACGTTCCTCGTTATAATAATGCACGAAATCAAATCCGTAAGTATGAGCGTGATGAGATCGTTGAGGAATTGGTCCGCTACTACCTTAAAGGACAAGGAGTCGATCTGTAACCTATGAGAATTATGGGATTGGACGTCGGTTCAAAAACGGTAGGGGTGGCCATTAGCGATCCGCTTGGTTTTACAGCTCAAGGGCTTGAAATCATCCAAATCAATGAGGAGCAAGGTCAATTTGGTTTTGACCGCGTTAAGGAGTTGGTTGATACTTACAAGGTGGAACGATTTGTAGTGGGCTTGCCTAAAAACATGAACAATACAAGTGGACCGCGCGTGGAAGCTAGTCAAGCCTACGGAGCGAAGCTAGAAGAACTTTTTGGTTTACCAGTAGACTATCAGGATGAACGCTTGACAACAGTTGCCGCAGAGCGTATGTTGATTGAACAAGCAGATATCAGTCGCAATAAGCGCAAGAAAGTCATTGATAAGTTAGCAGCTCAGCTGATTTTACAAAATTATTTAGATAGAAAATTTTAATATAAAGGAGAGGCTATGTCACACGATCATAACCACGACCACGAAGAACGTGAACTAATCACACTAGTAGATGAGCAAGGAAATGAAACCTTGTTTGAAATCCTTTTGACCATTGACGGAAAAGAAGAATTTGGTAAAAACTATGTTCTTCTAGTACCAGTTAACGCAGAAGAAGACGAAGACGGACAAGTTGAAATCCAAGCTTACTCATTCATCGAAAACGAAGATGGAACAGAAGGCGAATTGCAACCAATCCCAGAAGACTCAGAAGACGAATGGAACATGATTGAAGAAGTTTTCAATAGTTTTATGGAGGAGTAAAAATGTTCAGTGAACATTTTTACCCTTACGCTAAAAATAAAGACCGTAAGTAAGTCTGGGAGACTGTATCAGCCCAACTCCTAGAAATTAGAAGAGTTGGAACGTCCGGGGGACGTGTTTAGCCCTGCGCTAGAAAATAGAAACGCAGGCATATCCAGTGAACATTTTTACCCCAGTTCCTTTAAATAAGAGAGAACTGGTAAGTCTGGGAGACTGTATCAGCCCAACTCCCAGAAATTGGGAAGAGTTGGAATGTCCTGTGGATGTTTTTAGCCCACGTTAACATTTATAGTAGCTAGTTATTAGCTAACCAGGTAAGAGGTCGGGACGAAAATCCTGGCCTTGTTTTTATTAGTAACCATACTTTAATGCGATAATTGATTGGACTTTTGTCAAGGAGATGTGTATGTTTGAAGTAGAAGAGTGGCTTCATAGTCGGATTGGTTTGAATTTTAGGTCAGGTTTAGGCCGAATGCAGCAAGCGGTGGATTTGTTAGGAAATCCTGAGAAGTCTTACCCTATTATCCACGTAACAGGGACTAATGGGAAAGGATCTACCATTGCTTTTATGAGGGAGTTATTTATGGGACATGGCAAAAAAGTTGCGACCTTTACCTCCCCTCATATCGTCTCTATTAATGATCGAATCTGCATTAATGGGCAACCTATAGCAGACACAGACTTCATCCGTTTGGCTGAGCAGGTCAAGGAGATGGAAAAAACGCTTCTGCAAACCCATGACCAGTTGTCCTTTTTTGAATTGCTGACCTTGATTGCTTTTCTCTATTTTAGGGAGCAAGAGGTGGATTTGCTTTTACTAGAAGTGGGAATTGGTGGCTTACTTGACACGACTAATGTGGTAACTGGAGAGCTTGCTGTCATCACCTCCATCGGGTTCGATCATCAAGAAACCTTGGGTGATAGTCTAGAAGCAATTGCAGAGCAGAAAGCTGGTATTTTCAAGGCTGGTAAAAAAGCTGTGATTGCTAAGCTGGCTCCAGAAGCTAGGCTTGTCTGTCAGAAAAAAGCCGAATCTTTAGCTGTTGCCCTTTATCAGGCGAGTCAGGATTTTTCAATGCTGAATAGTGATTTTTCAAGTTCTTTGGGAACTTTTTCGCAGTTGAAAATAGGATTGGAAGGAGCTTATCAGCAGGAAAATGCGGCCTTGGCGTTGCAAACTTTTCTTATCTTTATGAGGGAAGGAAAGGAATCTATTGATGAGCAGGTTGTAAGACAGGCTTTGGAGAAGACCCATTGGGCTGGGCGTTTGGAGCGTATTCGTCCTCAGATTTACTTGGATGGTGCTCATAACCTCCCTGCCTTGACTCGCTTGGTTGAGTTTATCAAAGAAAAAGAGCAAGGAGGTTATCGTCCTCAAATCCTCTTTGGGGCCTTGAAACGCAAGAATTATCAAGGGATGTTGGGTTATCTGACTCAAAAATTGCCTCAGGTGGCACTCAAGGTGACTGGTTTTGACTATCAAGGTTCTCTGGATGAGACAGATGTAACAGGTTACCATGTCATTCCTTCTTACAGAGAATTTATCAGCAGTTTTGAAGAAAGAGCAGATGCTCAGGACTTGTTATTCATTACAGGGTCTCTCTATTTTATCTCAGAAGTACGGAGCCACCTACTGGGGCATGAGCAGATAAATTGACCTCTTCTTTTGTCTTTGTTATACTAGATGAATTGCTGGCTAAGGAAAATCTATTTTTCTAGCATGGCAAGAGAAAGGACATTTATTATGACATTCAAAACAGCAGCACTTTCTATTGTTTCTTTAGCGAGTGTATCTTTGCTAGTTGCTTGTTCCCAAAGAACACAACCAGTTCAACAGCCTGTGGCTCAGCAGCAGGTCCAACAACCTGCTCAACAACCTGCTCAACAGAATACCAATACTGCAAATGCAGGAAGTAATCAAAATCAAGCGGCTCCAGTACAGAACCAACCTGTTGCTCAACCGACTGATATTGATGGGACTTATACAGGCCAAGATGACGGAGACCGTATCACTTTAGTGGTCACTGGAACGACTGGTACATGGACTGAGCTCGAATCTGACGGGGATCAGAAAGTCAAACAGGTCACATTTGATGCAGCAAATCAACGCATGATTATTGGCGATGATGTCAAAATTTACACTGTAAACGGTAATCAAATCGTCGTAGACGATATGGATAGAGACCCATCGGACCAAATCGTTTTAACTAAATAAGACTATGCAAGTAGGAAGGGCTGGATTTTTCAGCCTTTTTACTTTTGCTTAGAAAATAATCATAAATACTTGCCTTCTACCGAATACCTGAGTTATACTAGTATCAATTACCTGTTTTTAGTGTTCAAAATATCAAGGAGGGGATATGAAATATAGAAAATTTCAATTATTGATGTCCAAGTATGGCTTTAGTCTTTCGATTATGCTACTTGAACTTTGTCTGGTTTTTGGTCTCTTTCTTTATTTAGGGCGCATGGCCCCCATTTTATGGATTACTGTCCTCATTCTACTGAGTATCATCACAATCATTTCGATAGTCAACCGTAATACGACTCCTGAGAATAAGGTAACCTGGTTATTAGTAGCCTTTGTGCCAGTATTTGGCCCCTTGCTCTATCTGATGTTTGGTGAAAGGCGATTGTCCAAAAAAGAAATCAAACAACTGAAGAAGCTAGGCTCCATGCATTTCCAAGAAGCAAATAGCCAGTTACTAAAAGAGGAATTAAAAGAAAGTGATAAGGCGGCATATGGCGTCATCAAGTCCTTATTGAGTATGGATACCAATGCCGATATCTATGATCAAACTGCCTCTACATTTTTTCCTAACGGAGAAGCTATGTGGAAAAAGATGGTAGAAGATCTCAAAAAGGCTGAGAAATTTATCTTCTTGGAATATTACATTATAGAAGAAGGTTTGATGTGGAATCGTATTCTAGAAATCTTGGAGCAAAAGGTCGCTCAAGGCATTGAAGTTAAACTGCTCTATGATGATATTGGCTGTATGGCTACTTTAACAGGAGATTATGCACATCGACTTCGTCAGCTGGGCATCGAGGCCCATAAATTCAATAAAGTTATTCCTCGTTTGACAGTGGCCTATAATAACAGAGATCATAGAAAAATATTGATTGTTGATGGTCAGATAGCCTATACTGGTGGGGTCAATCTGGCAGATGAGTACATTAACCACGTCGAGAGATTTGGTTATTGGAAGGATAGTGGAATTCGCTTGGACGGACTAGCAGTAAAAGCCCTGACACGCTTATTTTTGACCACTTGGTACATCAATCGAGGAGAGATTAGTGATTTTGATCAATATCATTTAGAAAATCATTCTATTCCAAGTGACGGATTAACCATTCCATACGGAAGTGGACCCAAGCCAATTTTTCGAACGCAGGTAGGGAAAAAGGTTTATCAGAGTTTGATCAATCAAGCAACTGAATCGGTTTATATTACTACACCTTATTTGATCATAGATTATGATTTAACGGAGACAATCAAAAATGCTGCTATGAGAGGGGTCGATGTTCGGATTGTCACCCCTTACATACCAGATAAGAAGTTCATTCAGTTAGTCACAAGAGGGGCTTATCCAGACCTTCTTTCTGCTGGAGTTCGGATTTATGAGTATAGTCCAGGTTTTATTCATAGTAAGCAGATGTTGGTAGACGAAGATTTTGCGGTGGTGGGGACAATCAATCTCGACTACCGAAGCTTGGTGCACCATTATGAAAATGCAGTCTTACTCTATAAAACTCCTTCTATAATGGAAATAGCCCGAGATTTTCAAAATATATTTGCAGATTCTCAGGAAGTCTATCCTCATTCTATCAAAACGAGCTGGTATCAAAAGCTTGTAAAAGAAATCGCCCAGTTATTCGCCCCAATCTTATAAGAAATCTAGGACTTAGGAAATGACCGAGTCCTCTTTTTCTTGCTTTTTACGAATAAGAAGATGTAGGAGGAACGATGCTGACTCAGAAAGAAATAAACTATATCCTGACATTCAAACAGACACATTTACACCGCTTTCGGGAAATTGAAACCTTTGTGAAACTATGCAAAAAATCACTCAAACAGCCATCGCAAGCTGACAATCCTAGGACTTTTTGATATACTAAGACAGATAAATTGAATAGGAGAAACGATATGAGTGTGTATGGTAGAGTAAAAGAAGTTCATCAGGAGAATCATGAACCTCTAGAATACCAAATCGAACAAGAATCGCATCATCGTGAATCAAGTCGTCTTCCTTTGGTGAAAATTTTACTATGGAGTACGCTTGTAACGGGGATAACTCTAGGAGTACCGCTATTACTCGATTTAATGAGTGCACAAGAAGTGCAGGATTTTTATGCAGGTTGGGCGCTTCATCAGGCAGGGAAGATTTACAGCGATTATTATGGAAGTCAAGGTTTGCTTTATTATTTGCTGACTTACGTGACTCAGGGCGGATTTTTCTTTGCCATCTTTGAGTGGTTAGCCTTGGTAGCAGGAGGATTTTTCCTCTTTAGATCAGCGGATACCTTGACAGAGCAAGGAGAGCAAGCTGGACAAGTGGTGACTATTTTTTACATGCTGGTTACAGGTCTTGCTTTTGGTGGAGGCTATGCGACTCTTTTAGCGCTTCCTTTCTTATTCGCGGCCTTTAGTTTAGTTGCTGCTTACCTAAGCAAGCCAAGCCATGATAAGGGATTTGTACGGATTGGGCTGGCTTTGGCAGGCGGATTTTTCTTTGCTCCCTTGTCATCGCTCTTGTTTATTGCTGTAGTGAGTTTAGGCTTGTTGGTCTTTAACCTTGGGCATAGACGCTTTGCACATGGGTTTTATCAGTTTCTTGCAGTGGCTTTAGGTTTTTCACTTGTCTTTTATCCAACTGCCTACTATAGTGTTGCAACAGGAAGTTTTGGGGATGCCATTAGTGGTATTCGCTATCCCATTGACAGTATTCGCTTTGATTTTACTTCTAAAATTTTAGAGAATATGGCTTTTTATGGCTTGTTGTCCCTTGGTTTGGGATTTGTGGTTTGTATCTTTTTAGGTCTCTTTCAATCTAAACCCTCTAAACTATATGTCATCTCAGTGCCTGCAAGTCTTGTGACAATTTTAGGTTTGATTTTACTTTTCTTTTCACAAGAGCCTCTGCACGCTTCTTATTTGATGGTCGTCTTCCCTGTTTTCTTACTTTTATTGGTAACCAATATTAAGAGTCAACAGAGGGGGCGTAGTGTTAGACGAAGACGAAGAGAAACGCCAGTTAGTCTATGGAGTCGTTTTTTCAAAGGAAATCTATATCTGCCAGTTTTAGGGCTTGTCTATCTTTTGTCTGTTCCTTTTTTGATGAAGTTTGTCCTTTATCCGGTACCTTATCAAGAACGTAATCATCTTGCTGATTTGGTGAAAGAGGAGACAAGTACGGAAGATGCTATCTATGCATGGGATGATACTGCGACTCTTTATCGTAAGAGTGAGCGCTTGTCGCCATCGGCGATTTTGTCTCCGATGCACTATACAGCAACTGAGGAAAATCGGAATAAGTTACTTAATGACTTGAAAGAAAAACAACCTAAGGTGATTGTGGTGAATGATAAGGTGCCAGTGTGGTCTGAAGTGGAAACACTCTTAAAAGAAAATTACCAACAAGTAAAGACTGATTACTCAGAGTTTAAAGTCTATAAAATCAAATAACAAAATCAATATCTTGTGTATTTTTAAAAATTTTAGGATTTTTAACACAAGATATTGATTTTTCTTTTTAGAGTGGTATAATACTTTTTAGAAAGAATATTTTAGAAAAGAGCATGCATATGATTGCACTAGAAGAAAAAATTACAATTTTGCCAACTCTCTTCGTCGAGAAACGAGATGGGAGACGTGTTGTATTTGATGTGGATAAGATTGACAAAGCTCTCCACAAGGCGGCAGACAAGGTTATGGATGTGACACCCTTAGTCGAAAAGCGCCTCAATGCTCTGACAGAGCATATTGTCACAGAAATTCATAGTCGCTTTCCAAAGGGGGTTAAGATTTACGAAATTCAAAATATCGTAGAACATGAACTGCTTGAAGCCAAAGAATATGCGCTGGCTGAGGAGTATATTACTTATCGGACACAGAGGGATTTTGATCGTTCAAAAGCGACAGATATTAACTTTAGTATTCATAAGCTTCTTAATAAAGATCAGGCAGTTGTCAATGAAAATGCCAATAAAGATAGCGATGTCTTTAATACCCAGCGTGATTTGACAGCAGGCATTGTTGGGAAATCAATCGGACTGCAAATGCTTCCTAAGCACGTAGCCAATGCCCACCAAAAAGGGGATATCCACTATCATGATTTGGACTACAGCCCCTATACACCTATGACCAACTGCTGTTTGATTGATTTTAAAGGTATGTTGGAAAATGGTTTTAAGATTGGAAATGCAGAGGTAGAAAGTCCCAAGTCTATCCAGACTGCGACAGCTCAGATTTCCCAAATTATCGCCAACGTTGCTTCTAGCCAGTACGGTGGCTGTTCAGCTGACCGTATCGATGAAGTTTTGGCGCCTTATGCAGAGAAGAACTATCAAAAACATCTCAAAGATGCAGAAGAATGGGTCTTGCCTGAAAAACGGGAAGATTATGCTTGGAAGAAAACGCAAAAAGACATTTATGATGCCATGCAATCCCTTGAGTATGAAATCAATACTCTCTTCACTTCAAATGGCCAAACACCTTTTACTTCGCTAGGTTTTGGTCTAGGAACCAGTCGTTTTGAGCGTGAAATTCAAAAAGCTATCTTGAACATCCGAATCAAGGGACTTGGTTCAGAACACCGCACAGCTATCTTCCCTAAACTTATCTTCACGCTTAAAAGAGGACTCAACTTAGAAGAAGGAACTCCCAACTACGACATCAAGCAGTTGGCCCTAGAGTGTGCAACCAAACGGATGTATCCAGACGTTTTATCTTACGATAAGATTGTTGACTTGACAGGTTCTTTTAAGGTGCCTATGGGTTGCCGTTCGTTTCTTCAAGGGTGGAAGGATGAAAATGGTGTCGAGGTCAATTCAGGTCGGATGAATCTAGGTGTTGTGACGGTCAACCTTCCTCGTATTGCCCTCGAATCTGAGGGCGACATGAATAAGTTCTGGGAAATCTTCAACGAGCGTATGAATATCGCTGAAGATGCTCTGGTTTACCGTGTCGAACGCACTAAAGAGGCGACACCAGCGAATGCTCCTATCCTTTATCAGTACGGTGCTTTTGGCCATCGTCTAGGTAAAGAAGAAAATGTTGACCAGCTCTTTAAGAATCGTCGGGCAACAGTTTCGCTGGGCTATATCGGTTTGTATGAAGTAGCGACTGTTTTCTTTGGTAACAGCTGGGAAAGCAATCCAGATGCTAAGGAATTCACGCTAGACATCATTCGTGATATGAAACGCCGTGTAGAAGAGTGGTCTGACCAATATGGCTATCATTTCTCTATCTACTCAACCCCATCTGAAAGTCTGACAGACCGTTTCTGTAGACTAGATACAGAGAAGTTCGGTTCTATTCCTGATATCACAGACAAGGAATACTACACTAACTCTTTCCACTACGATGTTCGTAAAAATCCAACACCGTTTGAAAAATTAGACTTTGAGAAAGTCTATCCAGAAGCAGGTGCGTCAGGTGGTTTCATCCATTATTGTGAGTATCCAGTCCTTCAGCAAAATCCTAAAGCCTTGGAAGCTGTCTGGGATTATGCTTATGACCGTGTGGGCTATCTTGGGACCAATACTCCAATAGACCGTTGCTACAAGTGTGACTTTGAAGGGGATTTTGAACCAACTGAGAGAGGATTTGCTTGTCCAAACTGTGGGAATAGCGATCCTAAAACAGTAGATGTGGTGAAACGAACTTGTGGCTATCTTGGCAATCCTCAAGCGAGACCGATGGTCAACGGCCGTCACAAAGAAATTGCTGCGCGTGTCAAACATATGAATGGCTCAACGATTAAAATAGCTGGTCATCAAGTAACAAATTAGAAAGAACTGAAATGGGAAAATATCAATTAGATGATAAGGGGCGTGCACAAGTGACCCGTTATCATGAAAAGCATTCGAAAGGTGGAGTGAGCAAAAAAGAACGCTTGCTCAACCTCAGAGAACAATTTTTAAATAAGAATAAGAAAAAGTGAGGGATTTCTCTCGCTTTTCTCTTAGTGGGAGGTGAAAATGGAACTGCGCAGACCAAGATTAGCAGATAAAGCAACAGTTTTAGACATGATGGCAGAGTTTGAGCAGACCCAATCAGCCCATGATGGTGGTTTCTGGAATACAGAGAACTTTGTGTATAAAGAGTGGTTGGAAACAAATATGCAAAAAGAGATGGGAATAAACTTGCCTGAAAATCGTGTTCCTTCTATTCAATTTGTATCATTTGATGATGTAGGTTGTGCTCTAGGATTTTTGAATCTGCGATTGAGACTGAATGAGGGTTTACTGAATTATGCTGGTCATATTGGCTACTCCATTCGTCCGTCAGAAAGAGGCAAAGGTTATGCGAAAGAAACTCTCCGTCAGGGCTTGCAAGTTGCTAAAGAAAAGAACATCAAGAAGGCTCTGGTGACCTGTAGCGTGAATAATCCTGCTAGTAGAGCAGTCATTCTAGCAAATGGAGGTCTCATTGAGGATGTTCGTGATGGAGTCGAGCGTTATTGGATAGAGGTAGCGAATGAATAATCCAAAACCACAAGAATGGAAAAGTGAGGAGCTCAGCAAAGGACGTATCATCGACTACAAGGCCTTTAACTTTGTGGATGGAGAAGGTGTGCGGAACTCCCTCTATGTATCAGGCTGCATGTTTCACTGCGAGGGATGTTATAATGTTGCGACTTGGTCTTTTAATGCTGGCATTCCCTATACAGCAGAATTAGAAGAACAAATCATGGAAGATCTCGCTCAACCTTATGTTCAAGGCTTGACCTTGCTGGGAGGAGAGCCTTTTCTCAATACTGGTATTCTCTTGCCACTCGTTAAGCGCATTCGGAGGGAATTGCCAGACAAGGACATCTGGTCCTGGACGGGCTACACTTGGGAAGAAATGATGCTGGAGACTCCAGACAAACTGGAACTCTTGTCCATGATTGATATTCTTGTCGATGGGCGATATGATCGAACTAAGAGAAATCTTATGCTCCAGTTTCGAGGTTCGTCCAATCAACGAATTATAGATGTGCAAAAATCGCTCCAAAGTGGGCAAGTAGTGATTTGGGACAAGCTTAATGACGGAAAAGAAAGCTATGAACAGGTGAAGAGAGAATGAAGAAAAAAGACTTAGTAGACCAACTAGTCTCAGAGATCGAGACGGGGAAAGTCAGGACACTGGGAATATACGGTCATGGGGCTTCGGGTAAATCAACTTTTGCACAGGAATTGTACCAAGCTTTAGATTCTACTACAGTAAATTTGCTAGAAACAGATCCCTATATCACCTCAGAACGCCATCTGGTAGTACCCAAGGACGAGCCAAATCAAAAGGTGACAGCCTGTCTGCCGGTGGCACATGAATTGGCAAGTTTGCGGAGAGATATCTTAGCCTTGCAGGCAGGTATGGATATCTTAACAATTGAAGAACCTTGGAAAGCTAGTGAGGTCTTGTCTGGAGCAAAACCGATTTTGATTGTCGAAGGGATGTCTGTAGGCTTTTTACCCAAGGAACTCTTTGACAAAACCATCTGTTTCTACACGGATGAGGAGACCGAATTAAAGCGACGCCTTGCTAGAGATACGACTGTGAGAAATCGCGATGCCTCCTTTATATTGGCTAGCCACCAGATGAGACGGGAGCAGTATCTGCGATACTATAAAGAAACTGAGTCAAGGGCGGACATTCTAGTGGACCAATCAGAAGGTAAATTTGAGGTCAAGAGGACTTAACTTATATAGAAGAAAATCCCTAATTTTAAAAAGAAAAAATAGGAAAACAGTTTCATCCCAAAAAAACGAAAAAAATCTAACAAATCCCTTGCAATCGCAGGGGCTTTGTGTTATTCTATTATGGTGCTGTAAATTACAGCTTTAGCTTTGATGCAAGAGGTTGCGACACGCTCGGTTGCATTGCCACGCAACACCGCGTCGGTTTTCTTGTGGAGCTAGCCTATTATCTTAAATAGACGAAAAGGAGAAAAAGATGGCAAACAAAAAAATCCGTATCCGTTTGAAAGCTTACGAACACCGTACGCTTGACACAGCGGCTGCAAAAATCGTAGAATCAGCTACTCGTACAGGTGCACAAGTTGCGGGTCCAATCCCACTTCCAACTGAACGTAGCCTCTACACAATCATTCGTGCGACTCACAAATACAAAGACTCTCGCGAACAATTTGAAATGCGTACACACAAACGTTTGATCGATATCGTTAACCCAACTCAAAAAACAGTTGATGCCTTGATGAAATTGGATCTTCCAAGTGGTGTAAACGTAGAAATCAAACTTTAATCTAAAATATAAAAGAGCAGAGGCTGGTGTTTCAATCTAATTGAACACGGGCTAAACTCGGTGTGGAAAAAATAAACTTCCTAGTGTCTGCCAGACACTGCGTCAGTTTCCTATTTTCACTTTGAGTTTGACGCCCTTTGTATCTTAGACTTGAGCATAAAAAACGCTCGTTAAAAACTTTTTGAATAAAAAATATAGAAAAGGAACTATTTTCTCATGACAAAAGGAATCTTAGGGAAAAAAGTGGGAATGACTCAAATCTTCACTGAAGCTGGCGAATTGATCCCTGTAACAGTTATTGAAGCAACTCCAAACGTTGTTCTTCAAGTTAAAACTGTTGAAACAGACGGATACAACGCTATCCAAGTTGGTTTCGATGACAAACGCGAAGTATTGAGCAACAAACCTGCTAAAGGACATGTAGCGAAAGCTAACACGGCTCCTAAGCGCTTCATTCGTGAATTCAAAAACGTTGAAGGCTTGGAAGTTGGTGCTGAAATCACAGTTGAAACATTCGCAGCTGGAGACGTTGTTGACGTAACTGGTACTTCTAAAGGTAAAGGTTTCCAAGGTGTTATCAAACGCCACGGACAATCACGTGGACCAATGGCTCACGGTTCTCGTTACCACCGTCGTCCAGGTTCTATGGGACCTGTTGCACCTAACCGCGTATTCAAAGGTAAAAACCTTGCAGGACGTATGGGTGGCGACCGCGTAACAATTCAAAACCTTGAAGTTGTACAAGTTGTTCCAGAAAAGAACGTTATCCTTATCAAAGGTAACGTACCAGGTGCTAAGAAATCTCTTATCACTATCAAATCAGCAGTTAAAGCTGGTAAATAATAAGGAAAGGGGAATACAGTCAAAATGGCAAACGTAACATTATTTGACCAAACTGGTAAAGAAGCTGGCCAAGTTGTTCTTAACGATGCAGTATTTGGTATTGAACCAAATGAATCAGTTGTGTTTGATGTAATCATCAGCCAACGCGCAAGCCTTCGCCAAGGAACACACGCTGTTAAAAACCGCTCTGCAGTATCAGGTGGTGGACGCAAACCATGGCGTCAAAAAGGAACTGGACGTGCTCGTCAAGGTTCTATCCGCTCACCACAATGGCGTGGTGGTGGTGTTGTCTTCGGACCAACTCCACGTTCATACGGCTACAAACTTCCACAAAAAGTTCGTCGCCTAGCTCTTAAATCAGTTTACTCTGAAAAAGTTGCTGAAAACAAATTTGTAGCCGTTGATTCTCTTGAATTTACAGCTCCAAAAACTGCTGAATTTGCAAAAGTTCTTGCAGCATTGAGCATCGATTCTAAAGTTCTTGTTATCCTTGAAGAAGGAAATGAATTCGCAGCTCTTTCAGCTCGTAACCTTCCAAACGTGAAAGTTGCAACTGCTACAACTGCAAGTGTTCTTGACATCGCAAATAGCGACAAACTTCTTGTCACACAAGCAGCTATCTCTAAAATCGAGGAGGTTCTTGCATAATGAATTTGTATGATGTTATCAAAAAACCTGTTATCACTGAAAGCTCAATGGCTCAACTTGAAGCAGGCAAATATGTATTTGAAGTTGACACTCGTGCACACAAACTTTTGATCAAGCAAGCTGTTGAAGCTGCTTTCGAAGGTGTTAAAGTTGCCAATGTTAACACAATCAACGTAAAACCAAAAGCTAAACGTGTTGGACGTTACACTGGTTTTACTAACAAAACTAAAAAAGCTATCATCACACTTACAGCTGATTCAAAAGCAATCGAGTTGTTTGCTGCTGAAGCTGAATAATCTAAGGAGGAAATATCGTGGGAATTCGTGTTTATAAACCAACAACAAACGGTCGCCGTAATATGACTTCTTTGGATTTCGCTGAAATCACAACAAGCACTCCTGAAAAATCATTGCTTGTTGCTTTGAAGAGCAAGGCTGGTCGTAACAACAACGGTCGTATCACAGTTCGTCACCAAGGTGGTGGACACAAACGTTTCTACCGTTTGGTTGACTTCAAACGTAACAAAGACAACGTTGAAGCAGTTGTTAAAACAATCGAGTACGATCCAAACCGTTCTGCAAACATCGCTCTTGTACACTACACTGACGGTGTGAAAGCATACATCATCGCTCCAAAAGGTCTTGAAGTAGGTCAACGTATCGTTTCAGGTCCAGAAGCAGATATCAAAGTCGGAAACGCTCTTCCACTTGCTAACATCCCAGTTGGTACTTTGATCCACAACATCGAGTTGAAACCAGGTCGTGGTGGTGAATTGGTACGTGCTGCTGGTGCATCTGCTCAAGTATTGGGTTCTGAAGGTAAATACGTTCTTGTTCGTCTTCAATCAGGTGAAGTTCGTATGATTCTTGGAACTTGCCGTGCTACAGTTGGTGTTGTCGGAAACGAACAACATGGACTTGTAAACCTTGGTAAAGCAGGACGTAGCCGTTGGAAAGGTATCCGCCCAACAGTTCGTGGTTCTGTAATGAACCCTAACGATCACCCACACGGTGGTGGTGAAGGTAAAGCACCAGTTGGTCGTAAAGCACCATCTACTCCATGGGGCAAACCTGCTCTTGGTCTTAAAACTCGTAACAAGAAAGCGAAATCTGACAAACTTATCGTTCGTCGTCGCAACGAGAAATAATATTAAACTAGTCGCTTAAGCAACTAGTAAATCCGCCAGCTCGGTAGCGCTCCATAGGAGCGCAAGCCGCTGTGGTACAACATTTAAAGGAGAAAATATAAAAATGGGACGCAGTCTTAAAAAAGGACCTTTCGTCGATGAGCATTTGATGAAAAAAGTTGAAGCTCAAGCTAACGACGAAAAGAAAAAAGTTATTAAAACTTGGTCACGTCGTTCAACGATCTTCCCAAGTTTCATTGGTTACACTATCGCAGTTTATGACGGACGTAAACACGTACCTGTTTACATCCAAGAAGACATGGTAGGTCACAAACTTGGTGAATTTGCACCAACTCGTACTTACAAAGGTCACGCTGCAGACGACAAGAAAACACGTAGAAAATAAGGAGAACATAAATGGCAGAAATTACTTCAGCTAAAGCAATGGCTCGTACAGTACGTGTTTCACCTCGTAAATCACGTCTTGTTCTTGATAACATCCGTGGTAAAAGCGTAGCCGATGCAATCGCAATCTTGACATTCACTCCAAACAAAGCTGCTGAAATCATCTTGAAAGTTTTGAACTCAGCTGTAGCTAACGCTGAAAACAACTTTGGTTTGGATAAAGCTAACTTGGTAGTATCTGAAGCATTCGCAAACGAAGGACCAACTATGAAACGTTTCCGTCCACGTGCGAAAGGTTCAGCTTCACCAATCAACAAACGTACAGCTCACATCACTGTAGCTGTTGCAGAAAAATAAGGAGGTAAAATCGTGGGTCAAAAAGTACATCCAATTGGTATGCGTGTCGGCATCATCCGTGATTGGGATGCCAAATGGTATGCTGAAAAAGAATACGCGGATTACCTTCATGAAGATCTTGCAATCCGTAAATTCGTTCAAAAAGAACTTGCTGACGCAGCAGTTTCAACTATCGAAATTGAACGCGCAGTAAACAAAGTTAACGTTTCACTTCACACTGCTAAACCAGGTATGGTTATCGGTAAAGGTGGTGCTAACGTTGATGCACTCCGTGCAAAACTTAACAAATTGACTGGAAAACAAGTACACATCAACATCATCGAAATCAAACAACCTGATTTGGATGCTCACCTTGTAGGTGAAGGTATTGCTCGTCAATTGGAGCAACGTGTTGCTTTCCGTCGTGCACAAAAACAAGCAATCCAACGTGCAATGCGTGCTGGAGCTAAAGGAATCAAAACTCAAGTATCAGGTCGTTTGAACGGTGCAGACATCGCCCGTGCTGAAGGATACTCTGAAGGAACTGTTCCACTTCACACACTTCGTGCAGATATCGATTACGCTTGGGAAGAAGCAGATACTACATACGGTAAACTTGGTGTTAAAGTATGGATCTACCGTGGTGAAGTTCTTCCAGCTCGCAAAAACACTAAAGGAGGTAAATAACCAATGTTAGTACCTAAACGTGTTAAACACCGTCGTGAATTCCGTGGAAAAATGCGCGGTGAAGCAAAAGGTGGAAAAGAAGTAGCATTCGGTGAATACGGTCTTCAAGCTACAACTAGCCACTGGATCACTAACCGCCAAATCGAAGCTGCTCGTATCGCCATGACTCGTTACATGAAACGTGGTGGTAAAGTTTGGATTAAAATCTTCCCACACAAATCATACACTGCTAAAGCTATCGGTGTGCGTATGGGATCTGGTAAAGGGGCACCTGAAGGTTGGGTAGCACCAGTTAAACGTGGTAAAGTGATGTTCGAAATCGCTGGTGTATCTGAAGAAATCGCTCGCGAAGCGCTTCGTCTTGCTAGCCACAAATTGCCAGTTAAATGTAAATTCGTAAAACGTGAAGCAGAATAAGGAGAAGGCATGAAACTTAATGAAGTAAAAGAATTTGTTAAAGAACTTCGTGGTCTTTCTCAAGAAGAACTCGCGAAGCGCGAAAACGAATTGAAAAAAGAATTGTTTGAACTTCGTTTCCAAGCTGCTACTGGTCAATTGGAACAAACAGCTCGCTTGAAAGAAGTTAAAAAACAAATCGCTCGTATCAAAACAGTTCAATCTGAAGCGAAATAATAGACTAGGGAAGGAGAAATTTCAATGGAACGCAATAATCGTAAAGTTCTTGTTGGACGTGTTGTATCTGACAAAATGGACAAGACAATCACAGTTGTAGTTGAAACAAAACGTAACCACCCAGTCTATGGTAAACGTATTAACTACTCTAAAAAATACAAAGCTCATGATGAAAACAATGTTGCCAAAGAAGGCGATATCGTACGTATCATGGAAACTCGTCCGCTTTCAGCTACAAAACGTTTCCGTCTTGTAGAAGTTGTTGAAGAAGCGGTCATCATCTAATCAAACCTGAAAGGAGAAAACTGAAATGATTCAAACAGAAACTCGTTTGAAAGTCGCAGACAACAGCGGTGCTCGCGAAATCTTGACTATCAAAGTTCTTGGTGGTTCAGGACGTAAATTTGCAAACATCGGTGATGTTATCGTGGCATCTGTAAAACAAGCTACTCCTGGTGGTGCGGTTAAAAAAGGTGACGTTGTTAAAGCAGTTATCGTTCGTACTAAATCAGGTGCTCGTCGTGCTGATGGTTCATACATCAAATTTGACGAAAACGCAGCAGTTATCATCCGTGAAGACAAAACTCCTCGCGGAACACGTATCTTTGGTCCAGTTGCACGTGAATTACGTGAAGGTGGCTTCATGAAGATCGTGTCACTTGCTCCAGAAGTACTTTAATTTTTAGAAACAAACTAGTCCCCTAGCTTCAAGCTAGGGTGCCCTTATGGGCGTAAGAAAAATCAAGGAGAAACCTAATGTTTGTAAAAAAAGGCGACAAAGTTCGCGTAATCGCTGGTAAAGATAAGGGAACAGAAGCTGTTGTCCTTACTGCCCTTCCAAAAGTAAACAAAGTTATCGTTGAAGGTGTTAACATCGTTAAGAAACACCAACGTCCAACTAACGAGCTTCCTCAAGGTGGGATCATCGAAAAAGAAGCAGCTATCCACGTATCAAACGTTCAAGTTTTGGACAAAAATGGTGTGGCTGGTCGTGTTGGTTACAAATTTGTAGACGGTAAAAAAGTTCGCTACAACAAAAAATCAGGCGAAGTACTTGATTAATCACGAAGGAAAGGAGAAGTATAATGGCAAATCGTTTAAAAGAAAAATATCTTAATGAAGTAGTTCCTGCTTTGACAGAACAATTCAACTACTCATCAGTGATGGCTGTGCCTAAAGTAGATAAGATCGTTTTGAACATGGGTGTTGGTGAAGCTGTATCAAACGCTAAAAGCCTTGAAAAAGCTGCTGAAGAATTGGCACTTATCTCAGGTCAAAAACCACTTATCACTAAAGCTAAAAAATCAATCGCCGGCTTCCGTCTTCGTGAAGGTGTTGCGATCGGTGCAAAAGTTACCCTTCGTGGTGAACGTATGTACGAATTCTTGGATAAATTGGTTTCAGTTTCACTTCCACGTGTACGTGACTTCCATGGTGTTCCAACAAAATCATTTGATGGACGCGGAAACTACACACTTGGTGTGAAAGAACAATTGATCTTCCCAGAAATCAACTTTGATGACGTTGACAAAACTCGTGGTCTTGACATCGTTATCGTAACAACTGCTAACACTGACGAAGAGTCACGTGCATTGCTTACAGGCCTTGGAATGCCTTTTGCAAAATAATATAGGAGGTAAATCTAATGGCTAAAAAATCAATGATTGCTAAGAACAAACGTCCAGCGAAGTTCTCTACTCAAGCTTATACTCGTTGTGAAAAATGTGGTCGCCCACATTCAGTTTACCGCAAATTTAAACTTTGCCGTGTTTGCTTCCGTGAATTAGCTTACAAAGGACAAATTCCTGGTGTAACAAAAGCATCTTGGTAATATCATGATACAAAGAGCGTGACAACCACAGCAAAAATAGGAAATTTGGTGAAGGAGCGATGCTCCAAAACAAATTTATCTTTTTTGCACAGGTTGTAGCTCGTGTTCAAATAAGAGTTATCTCATTTGAATGTGTCAATACTATCTGAGCCCAGCTCAATCATTAACTAGCAAGTGCAACTTGCAAACTACTAGTAAGAGGAGAAAAACAAAATGGTTATGACTGACCCAATCGCAGACTTCCTAACTCGTATTCGTAACGCTAACCAAGCAAAACACGAAGTACTTGAAGTACCTGCATCAAATATCAAAAAAGGGATTGCTGAAATCCTTAAACGCGAAGGTTTTGTAAAAAACGTTGAAATCATCGAAGATGACAAACAAGGCATCATCCGTGTATTCCTTAAATACGGACCAAACGGTGAAAAAGTTATCACTAACTTGAAACGTGTTTCTAAACCAGGACTTCGTGTCTACAAAAAACGTGAAGACCTTCCAAAAGTTCTTAACGGACTTGGAATTGCTATCCTTTCAACTTCTGAAGGTTTGCTTACTGATAAAGAAGCACGCCAAAAGAATGTTGGTGGCGAGGTTATCGCTTACGTTTGGTAATTGATGATGTGAGAGCGTTAAAAGAATGCAGTGAAAATAGGAAGTTTGTAGCAGGAGCGATGCTCCAAGACAAACTTATCTTTTTCACCAAATTCTTAGCTCGAACTCAAATCAAGATACAAAGCTTGTTAGAGCGTGTTCAGTTCAGCTCTTGAACTAAATAAGTATCTGAACCCCGTGAAAACTGGCCGTTATGGCCTGACAATTTAACAGGAGAAAATAAACATGTCACGTATTGGTAATAAAGTTATCGTGTTGCCTGCTGGTGTTGAAATCACTAACAATGACAACGTTGTAACTGTAAAAGGACCTAAAGGAGAACTTACTCGTGAGTTCTCAAAAGATATTGAAATCCGTGTGGAAGGTACTGAAGTAACTCTTCACCGTCCAAACGATTCAAAAGAAATGAAAACTATCCACGGAACTACTCGTGCCCTTTTGAACAACATGGTTGTTGGTGTATCAGAAGGATTCAAGAAAGAACTTGAAATGCGCGGGGTTGGTTACCGTGCACAACTTCAAGGATCTAAACTTGTTTTGGCTGTTGGTAAATCTCATCCAGACGAAGTTGAAGCTCCAGAAGGAATTACTTTTGAACTTCCAAACCCAACAACAATCGTTGTTAGCGGAATTTCAAAAGAAGTAGTTGGTCAAACAGCTGCTTATGTACGTAGCCTTCGTTCACCAGAACCATATAAAGGTAAAGGTATCCGTTACGTTGGTGAATTCGTTCGCCGTAAAGAAGGTAAAACAGGTAAATAATGTTGAGTGGTTGATTCTCAACCACCAACCTATTTTCCAACTTTGTGCATAGCACACGATTTAAAACTAAAGAGGTGAAAACTGTGATTTCAAAACCAGATAAAAACAAACTCCGCCAAAAACGCCACCGTCGCGTTCGCGGAAAACTCTCTGGAACTGCTGATCGCCCACGTTTGAACGTATTCCGTTCTAATACAGGCATCTACGCTCAAGTGATTGATGACGTAGCGGGTGTAACGCTCGCAAGTGCTTCAACTCTTGACAAAGAAGTTTCAAAAGGAACTAAAACTGAACAAGCCGTTGCTGTCGGTAAACTCGTTGCAGAACGTGCAAACGCTAAAGGTATTTCAGAAGTGGTGTTCGACCGCGGTGGATATCTATATCACGGACGTGTGAAAGCTTTGGCTGATGCAGCTCGTGAAAACGGATTGAAATTCTAATAGGAGGACACTAGAAAATGGCATTTAAAGACAATGCAGTTGAATTAGAAGAACGCGTAGTTGCTGTCAACCGTGTTACAAAAGTTGTTAAAGGTGGACGTCGTCTTCGTTTCGCAGCTCTTGTTGTTGTTGGTGACCACAACGGTCGCGTAGGATTTGGTACTGGTAAAGCTCAAGAAGTTCCAGAAGCAATCCGTAAAGCAGTAGATGATGCTAAGAAAAACTTGATCGAAGTTCCTATGGTTGGAACAACAATTCCACACGAAGTTCTTTCAGAATTCGGTGGAGCTAAAGTATTGTTGAAACCTGCTGTAGAAGGTTCTGGAGTTGCCGCTGGTGGTGCAGTTCGTGCCGTTGTGGAATTGGCAGGTGTGGCAGATATTACATCTAAATCACTTGGTTCTAACACTCCAATCAACATTGTTCGTGCAACTGTTGAAGGTTTGAAACAATTGAAACGCGCTGAAGAAGTTGCTGCCCTTCGTGGTATTTCAGTTTCTGATTTGGCATAAGAAAGGGGATAAAATGGCTCAAATTAAAATTACTTTGACTAAGTCTCCAATCGGACGCATTCCATCACAACGTAAAACTGTTGTAGCACTTGGACTTGGCAAATTGAACAGCTCTGTTATTAAAGAAGATAACGCTGCTATCCGTGGTATGATCACTGCAGTATCTCACTTGGTAACAGTTGAAGAAGTAAACTAATGAATTTTTAGGGGATGTGCACTATACCATCCCCTAAAACTAGATATAGTCATCTATGATGACGTCGTATAGGCGAGTTGATGGGGGAGACAACCTTTTCTCCCTTATCGGCGCTAGCATTTTACAAAAGAGGAGAAAATAAAAATGAAACTTCATGAATTGAAACCTGCAGAAGGTTCTCGTAAAGTACGTAACCGCGTTGGTCGTGGTACTTCATCAGGTAACGGTAAAACATCTGGTCGTGGTCAAAAAGGTCAAAAAGCTCGTAGCGGTGGCGGAGTTCGCCTTGGTTTTGAAGGTGGACAAACTCCATTGTTCCGTCGTCTTCCAAAACGTGGATTCACTAGCATCAACGCTAAAGAATACGCAATTGTGAACCTTGACCAATTGAACGTCTTTGAAGATGGTGCTGAAGTAACTCCAGTTGTTCTTATCGAAGCAGGAATTGTTAAAGCTGAAAAATCAGGTATTAAAATTCTTGGTAACGGTGAGTTGACTAAGAAATTGACTGTGAAAGCAGCTAAATTCTCTAAATCAGCTGAAGAAGCTATCACTGCTAAAGGTGGTTCAGTAGAAGTCATCTAAGAGAGGTGACCTATGTTTTTTAAATTATTAAGAGAAGCTCTTAAAGTCAAGCAGGTTCGATCAAAAATTTTATTTACAATTTTTATCGTTTTGGTCTTTCGTATCGGGACTAGCATTACAGTTCCTGGTGTGAATGCCAATAGCTTGAATGCTTTAAGTGGATTATCCTTCTTAAACATGTTGAGCTTGGTGTCGGGGAATGCCCTAAAAAACTTTTCGATTTTTGCCCTAGGAGTTAGTCCCTATATCACCGCTTCTATCGTTGTCCAACTCTTGCAAATGGATATTTTACCCAAGTTTGTAGAGTGGGGGAAACAAGGGGAAGTAGGCCGAAGAAAATTGAATCAAGCTACTCGTTATATTGCTCTAGTTCTCGCTTTTGTGCAATCTATCGGGATTACAGCTGGTTTTAATACCTTGGCTGGAGCTCAATTGATTAAAACTGCTTTAACTCCACAAGTTTTTCTGACGATTGGTATCATCTTAACAGCTGGTAGTATGATTGTCACTTGGTTGGGAGAGCAAATTACAGATAAGGGATACGGAAATGGTGTTTCCATGATTATCTTTGCCGGGATTGTTGCCTCAATTCCAGAGATGATTCAGGGCATCTATGTGGACTATTTTGTGAACGTCCCAAGTAGCCGTATCACTTCATCTATCATTTTCGTAATCATTTTGATTATTACTGTATTGTTGATCATTTACTTTACAACTTATGTTCAACAAGCAGAATACAAAATTCCAATCCAATATACTAAGGTTGCACAAGGTGCTCCATCTAGCTCTTACCTTCCATTGAAGGTAAACCCTGCTGGAGTTATTCCTGTTATCTTTGCAAGTTCCATTACTGCAGCGCCTGCGGCGATTCTTCAATTTTTGAGTGCTACAGGTCATGATTGGGCTTGGGTAAGGGTAGCACAAGAGATGTTGGCAACCACTTCTCCAACTGGTATTGCCATGTATGCTTTATTGATTATTCTCTTTACATTCTTCTATACGTTTGTACAGATTAATCCTGAAAAAGCGGCAGAGAACCTACAAAAGAGTGGTGCCTATATCCATGGAGTTCGTCCTGGTAAAGGTACAGAAGAATATATGTCTAAACTTCTTCGTCGTCTTGCAACAGTTGGTTCCCTCTTTCTTGGTGTGATTTCCATTTTGCCGATTGCAGCTAAAGATGTATTTGGTCTTTCTGATGTTGTTGCCTTTGGTGGAACAAGTCTCTTGATCATTATCTCTACTGGTATCGAAGGAATCAAGCAATTGGAAGGTTACCTATTGAAACGTAAGTATGTTGGTTTCATGGATAGAACAGAATAAAAGTATTTACTGATACTCTTCGAAAATCAAATTCAAACCACGTCAGCTTTATCTGCAACCTCAAA